>VGCB01000114.1 GCA_016870235.1 Actinomycetota bacterium
CGAGGTCGGCGCGCACGGAGGCCTCCTGGTCGACGGGCTACACACACCGCCGACCTTCGACACCCGGATACGTGCTCCCTACACGGTGCTCACAGGCCTGCCCGTGAATTACCGATCAACCATCTAGGTCGAGGCGACGATCGTGATGCCGCCGCGAGGCTTCTGCCGGAGCGTCACCTGGACGCGATCCGGCCCGAGCTCGAGCGCCTGGGCGACGTCGTCGCGGATCCTGACCGCCAGCGCCTCGCAGAAGGCGCCCTCGTTGCGGAACGTGTTCAGGTACAGCTTGAGCGACTTCGACTCGATACAGGTTGCGGCCGGCTGGAACGCGATCGCGACGACGTAGTAGTCCGCCTGACCGGTGATCGGGCAGACTGCGGTCATCTCGTCGCTCGTCATCTCGACGCGCGAGACCCCCGGGTTCGGGAACGTCTCGAGGCCGGCGTAGTGCGCGGACCCCGCGTGGCCGAGCGCGACGAAGCCGTGGTCGGGCCGGTCGGACGTCATCGCCCAACTCTACGCATCGCTCCCGGGCCTGGGTCGTGCTGATCATCCGCGAGGTGCTGCGTTGGCAGGCGGGCGAGGTGGCGGCTCTGCTGGAGACGAGCGGCGCCTGGTGACGAGCGCGCTGCAGCGGGCGCGAAAGACGCTCGAGTCGTCCGCCTCTTCCCGCTGCTCGGGCTGCCCGACCGGCTCGACGCGTAGCGCCGTCGCCGACCCGCCGCGGGGCGCCGCGACAGCCTGCACGCGCGCATGACGGGTCACGTGTGGACCCTTTGTGTTGCAAAGTGGGTGAAAGTGGTCTAGAGTGGGTCTCCGTGGGTTACACGGGGAAACGATGTACTACGGCACCTACGAGCACACGATCGACGAGAAAGGGCGTCTCACCCTGCCCGCGCGGTTCCGCGACGCGCTGGCCGACGGCGTCGTGCTCGCGAAGGGCCTCGACTCGAACGTCGACGTGTATCCGAGGAGCGGATGGGACACGCTCGTCGAGTCCCGGCTCGCGACGCTCGATCCCCTCTCGCCGGAGACCCGTCAGCTGCGCCGGTTCTTCTTCGCCGGCGCGGAGCACGAGACCATGGACAAGCAGGGACGGGTCCTCGTCCCGCAGGCGCTGCGCGACGCCGGCGGCCTCGACCGCGACGTCGTCATCGCCGGTGTCTTCGACCACCTCGAGGTCTGGAGCCGCGAGGCCTGGGCAGAGCAGCAAAAGGGGGTAGATGGAAGTGCGAGCGATGTCGCCGAACGTCTCGCCCACGAACGGGGCTGATCACCTCCCCGTCCTCGCCGACGAGGTGCGCGAGCTCCTCGCCGTGCGACCGGGGGACACCGTCGTCGACGCCACCTTCGGCGCCGGCGGGCACGCGCGGCTCCTCGCGGAGGACCTCGAGGGCAGCGGGAAGCTCGTCGCGATCGATCGCGACCCGTCGGTGAAGACGTACTTCGATCGCTTCAAGGCGGCCGCGGGGGTCGACGTCCGCTTCCTCCGCGGCGACTTCTCGCTCGTCCTCACGCAGCTCGCCGCCAATGACGTCAAGGCAGACGCGATCCTGCTCGACCTCGGCGTCTCGTCGATGCAGATCGACCGCCCCGAGCGCGGGTTCTCGTACGCCACCGACGCGCCGCTCGACATGCGGATGGATCCCACCTCGGAGCCGTCCGCGGCGGGGATCGTGAACACCTGGGACGAGCGCGACCTCGCCCGCATCTTCCGCCGCTACGGCGAGGAGCGGTTCGCGCTGCCGATCGCGCGCGCGATCACCCGCCGCCGGCGGGAGCGGCCGTTCACGCGCACCGGCGATCTCGTCGACACGATCAAGCTCGCGATCCCGACGCCGGCCCGGTTCGGCGAGGGGCATCCCGCGAAGCGGGTCTTCCAGGCGCTGCGGATCGCCGTCAACGACGAGCTCGGGGCGCTCGAGGCGGCGCTCCCGGCGGCGCTCGCGATGCTCCGGCCCGGTGGGAGGGTCGCGGTGATCTCGTTC
Source organism: Actinomycetota bacterium (assembly GCA_016870235.1). The sequence continues at coordinate 1,989 of VGCB01000114.1, forward strand.
CACTCGCTCGAGGACCGCATGGTCAAGCAGCTCTTTCGCGCGGAGGAGAAGGGCTGCACGTGCCCGCCGGACTTCCCGGTGTGCGCGTGCGGCAAGGCGCCCTCGCTCCGCGTCCTCACGCCTCGCCCGGTGCGACCGTCGCTCGAGGAGATCGAGCGGAACCCGCGCGCGTCCTCGGCCCGGCTGCGCGCGGCCGTGAAGGTCTGAGCGTGTCGACCGTCGCCGACGTCGCCGTCCGGCGCGCGAAGCCGAAGCCGAAGGCGCGCGCACGCCGCACCCCGTTCGCCGGCGGCATCGTCGGCATCCTCGTCGTGGCCCTGCTCCTCGCGGGCGTCGTCGCGGTCAACGTCCTCGTGCTCCGGCTCAACGTCCGCTACGACGACCTCGGCCGCGAGCGCGCGCAGCTCCAGGCCGATGTCGCCGGGCTCAAGGCCAAGCTCTCGAGCGCGTCGGCGAAGGTCAGCATCGAGGCGCTCGCACGGGATCGTCTCGGTCTCGTCCCCGTGGCGACGTCGGCGTACGTGCAGCTGGCCGGTCGCCCGTGACCGCCAAGCAGTCGAACCGCCGGATCCGGATCCTCGCCGTCGGCTTCCTCGTCGTGTTCGGGCTCGTCCTCGCGCGGGCGGTCTGGATCCAGGTCGTGCGCGGCCCCTCGTACGAGGCGATGGCGACCCGGCAGCACCGCGAGACGATCACGCTGCCCGCCGGCCGTGGGACGATCCTCGACCGCACGGGCGAGCCGCTCGCGATCGGCCAGCAGTCGACGACGGTGTACGCCGACCCGAAGCTCGTCAGGAACCCGCAGCGCGTCGCAGTCGCCGCCGGCAAGGCGCTCGGCCTCGATCCGAACCACGTCTACAACCTCCTCCGCACCAAGGGAACCCGGTTCGTCTACGTCCAGCGGCAGGCCGACCCGATCAAGGCGGCAGCGCTGAAGAAGCTCGACCTTCCGGGCCTCGGCTTCTACAGCGAGGAGAAGCGGACGTACCCGCAGGGCCCGGTGGGCGCGCAGGTGCTGGGCTACGCGGGGACGGACAACCGCGGGCTCGAGGGCATCGAGCGGATGCTCGAGACGAAGCTCCGTGGTCGGCCGGGCGCCGAGATCGTGGTCAAGGATCCCTTCGGCCGCGCGATCGACGTCGTCAAGTCCCGTGCGGAACGGCCAGGGAAGGCGGTGCAGCTCACGCTCGACCACCAGATCCAGGCGGCGACGGAGTCGATCCTGCTCGACGCCGTGCGGCGCTTCGACGCGCACGGCGGCACCGCGATCGTGATGGACATCGCCGATCACGGCGCCATCCTGGCGATGGCGAACGCGCCCACGATCGACGCGAACCGCTTCGGGGTCGCGCGTCCCGACCTCCGCCGGAACCGCGCCGTCACGGACATGTACGAGCCGGGCTCGACGTTCAAGATCGTCCCGATCGCGGCGGCGCTCGAAGACGGTGTCGTCACGCCGACGTCGGCGTTCACGCTGGCGCCGCGGATCCAGGTCGCCGACCGCATCATCGGCGAGGCGCACGAGCGGCCCACCGAGACGATGACGGTGCGCGAGATCCTGGCGCGGTCGTCGAACGTCGGCACCGTGACCGTGGCGCAGCAGCTCGGATCGCGCTCGCTCGCCTCGTGGATCTCGCGCTTCGGGTTCGGGCGCGGGACCGGGATCGACTTCCCGGGGGAGGTGGACGGCATGGTGCTGCCGCTCGACCGCTGGTCGGGCTCCACGATCGGCACGGTGCCGATCGGGCAGGGCATCGCCGTGACGCCGATGCAGATGGTGTCCGCGTACGCCGCGATCGGGAACGGCGGCGTCATGCCCGTGCCGCGCCTGGTCGAGCGTCTCGGCGGCCGCCGCGTCGAGCGGCACCCCGGGCGCCGGATCGTCTCCAAGCACACCGCCAACCGGATGATGGCGATGTTCCGTGACGTGGTGCTCGAGGGAACGGGCAGCGGGGCGGCGATCCCGGGGTACACGGTCGCCGGCAAGACGGGCACGGCCCTCAAGAGCGAGAACGGCCGCTACGTGTCGAAGTACGTCGCGTCGTTCGTCGGCCTCGTGCCCGCGATGCGGCCGCGCCTCGCGATCCTCGTCATGGTCGACGAGCCGCACGGGCTCTTCTACGGAGGCGACGTGGCGGCGCCGGCGTTCGCCGAGATCGCGAAGTTCGCGCTCCAGTACCTCGAGGTGCCGCCGGACGCGCCGGAGACGGCGCCGGGCGCGCACGTGGTCGCCCTCGGGGGCGGGTCGACGCAGTAGGCGCTCGGGGGCGGCGGCGTCGGAGCACGCGCGGCGCTACACGAGCCGCATGGTGCTGCGGCCGGCGGCGCGAAGCCAGGCGAGGTCGTGCTCTCGCTCGTCGAAGACGTGTCCGAGCCCGTTGAGGCGCGCGAGCTCCTCGACGTCGCAGAGGACGTTCCGCTGCTCGAACACGGCACCCGTGCTCGCGACGACGCGCAGGGACGTGAGGAACCGGTCGGCCTCCCACTCGTCCCCCTCGAACGGGTGTGTCTCGAGCTCCCAGCGAAGGTAGCGCGCCGGCGGCCGCACGCGACGGTGGAGGGCGAAGACCGCGGTCACGACGTGCGGGATCGACTCGGCCGTCTCGAGCTGCGAGAGCGTCGTGTCGCCGGTCTGCACGCACTCGGACGAGCGCCGGCACGCGTCGAGGTAGGCGACGAGCGCCCGCTGAGCGACGCGACGGGCCTGATCGTCGTCGAGGCTGCCACCGACCGCCACGAGGCCGGCGATCTCGCCGTCGAGCTTGTCGACGACGACGTCGGCGCGGGCGTCCTCGTAGCGATCGGGCGACGCCAGCGGGCGCGTCCGTCGCTCGGTGGAGAAGTCCTTGAGCCCGACCGTCCTCGTCCTGACCGCCGCGTCGGGCTGCGTCTCGTAGACGCGTGAGCAGGCGATCACGGCGTCGTCGCGGACGACGAGGCGGACGTCCCAGCAGCGATCGGGAGGGACGGTCGCGCTCCGGCCGGGAGCGCCGACGAGCACGAGACCGACGACCCGATCGTCGGCGCGCGCACGCGACACGAGCCTCACGTAGTCCTCGACGCGCTCCCACCCCGGCTCCTCGTTCGGCCGGAGCGAGCGGGTGACCGCCGTCGTCGGGCCGGCATACGGAGCCGGTGGCTCGAGGGTCGCGGTCCCGTCCCCGTCGGGCCCCGATCCTGCTCGTGTTCCGCGGAGAAGCGTCACGGCGTCGAGGATAGGCACGTTTGCAGGAGAATCATCACCCTCGATCGGGGGAACTGGTCCGGGCGGTGCCGACACGCCCCCGACGAGGCACGAGCACGTCTTCGTCGCGCGGATCGGGGTTCCTGCGCTTCGCGTCGACCATGTCTGCGCTCGGACGGCCGCCTGGGCGCCGGCTGCGACGCCGGTGCCGGTCCGCGCTCAGAGGGGAAGCCAGGCGGAGACGACGCTCGCGGCGGCCGGCGCGTCGACGCGAAGGCGGATCCGCGCGCCCTCGTCGAAGCGGAGCTCGAAGCGACCGAGCTCGTCGGAGGTCGTCGTGGCGGCGACGGCGCCGTCGTCGAGCTCGACCGTGACGGTGACCGAGCCGGGCGGGTCGATCTGGCCGAGCAGGCGGTGTGCGCGCCGCTCCTTCCGCACCTCGATGTCGATCGTCAGGCCCTCCGACTCGAAGGTGACGATGCGCGGGCCGGTGCCGCTCGAGCGCACGCCGGCAGGCTGCTTGTCGACGATCGAGTCGGCGAGGAGCTCGGCGAGGTCGGCGTCGATCGTGCGCCATCCGTACGCCGCCTTCCCTGCCTCGACCACCGCGTCGGGCACCGGATCGGCTCGGCCGAGCAGGTCCTGCAGATCCCGCATCAGGTCGTCGTTCTCGTGGTTCGTCACACGGCACCCATTCCCGCGAGTCGTACGCGGAGCTGCTCCAGGCACCGTCCGCGCGTGGGGCCGATCGCGCCGATCGGCATGTCGAGCGCGGCGCTGATCTCCTCGTAGCTCGGCTCGGTCGGCGCCGCCAGGAGTCGGAGCAGCTCCTGGCACCGATCGCCGAGCGTCCGGAACGCGCGCCAGAGCAGTCCGTCGCGCTCCTCGATCAGGATCGGCTCGTCGATCGGGTCCGCCACCGGCTCCTCGAACAGGTCGATGTCGCCGGTCAGCTCCTGCCGCGCTTTCAGCCGGATCGCGCGCAGGCACTCCCGGCGCGCGGTCGTCGCGAGCCAGGCGCCGACCTTGTCCGGGTCGCGGATCCGGTCGAGGTTCTCGACGAGCCGGAGCCACGTCGTCTGGACGACGTCGGCCGCGTCGGCGTGCGAGAGCCGGTGGGCGCGCGCGACCGACCACACGAGACCGGAGTAGCGCTCGACGAGCGCGTCCCAGGCGGTCGTGCTTCCGGCGGCGGCCGCGCTGAGCGTGGTCTCGAGCATCTCGGCTACGGGAGGAAGTGCGGGAGCGTCGTCCCCCACTTCGTCAGGGACATGGTGGAGCTCGTGAGGAGCGAGACGGCCGCGTCGCGCGGTGCCTCCCCCGCCGCCACGCGGCGAGCGATGGCGGCCGAGATCGTCGGCGCGGCGAACGACGTGCCGCTCCAGGCTGCGAGCCCTGCGAACGTGCGGTAGACGCCGTCGGAGATCCGCGGCGTGTCGACGTACGTGGAGACCACGTCGCGACCGGGAGCGACGCAGTCACACCACCTGCCCCAGTTCGAAAACGGGGCGGGGCGATGGCCGAGCTTCGCGACGTCCTCGCTCGCGGCGACACCGACCACCCACGGGTGGGCCGCCGGCCAGAAGGGCGCCGGCGAGGACTCGTTCCCGGCAGGGGCGACGATGACGGTGTCCGGCCTGGGCCGCGGAGCCTCTCGCGCCGCGAACCCCATCAGCATCAGCGCGATCGGAAGCGAAGCGACCCCATTCAAGGTCGGAAAGGCGAACCCGCAGTGAACGACCTCGCCGGTGTGCGAGAGGAGCGACCGCGCGATCGCCAGCTCGCTCGTGAAGAGCTGGGACGCAGAGCCGGGTGCCACCGTCGCGACGTTCTCGCGGTGGCCGACGGAGACGATGGTGGAGTCGCAGGCGCGGGCGATCTGGCCAGCGATGAACGTGCCGTGTCCACCGATGCCGTCGAGGACGGACTGGCCGATCCAGTCCGCCGCCTGGTTGACCGTCCACTTGAGCGATCCGTCCAGCCTGGGGCCGCCGAGACGTGTGGCGACCCGAGCGTCGAGGAGGGGATCCCAGCCCTCGACGTAGCCGGTGTCGATGAGGACGACGGATTCGTTCCCTCCTCCCGGCAGTACGGGGCCGGGCGCGGGCGACCCGGGCGCGGGCGGTCGCGGGAAGTCGGCGGGGCAGATGTTGCACTTCGGCGCGACGACCGTCACGTGGTTCGGTGAGATCCGCGGAACGAGGATGGTGCTCTCGCCGTCGAGCAGAGCTCCGAGGTCGACTCTCCGGGGCCGCCCCGCGTGGGTGTTCACCCACTCGATCACGTCGGCCTCGGGGTCACGCAGATGCCAGATCTCGACGTCGTCGAGCTCCGGGTCGCCTTCCGGGACGAACTCACCTCGCAGGGTGTGCTGGCCAGGCGGAGGATGTCCCGTTCGCCGTGGAACTTGGTGGCGGAGTTTCCTGGTGCTTTAGCTGGCAACAAGTATAGCGGTGGTGTCGAGGGGCTCCTTTTCGGGCGTGCGTTCGTTGTCGATGGCGGCGACGAGGACGGCGAGGTTCTTGTAGCCGATGATCTTGCGGAACTGCTGTTCGGCTTCGAG
>VGCB01000115.1 GCA_016870235.1 Actinomycetota bacterium
GAAGTCGGCGACGCGCATCGAGGCGCGGCGTGTGCGGCCGTCACGGGCCACCTCGGTCGCGGCGATCTCGTCGGTCTCCCGCCGGAAGAGCGCGAGCGCCGCCTCGAGCCCGGCCGCCGCGATCCCGTCGACCTCCTCCGGGTGAAGGACGTACGCAGCGAGCGGCAGGTCGGAGCGGACCGCGAAGACCTCCTGCAGCTCTCGGTCGCGATCGCCCGGCTGCCCCATGAAGCGGCGCCCGATCCGGACGAGGCTCTCGAGCCCGACGGCGAGACCGATCTCCTCCTCCGCCTCGCGCGCGGTCTCGGCGAACGACTCGCCCGCCCGCAGGTGCCCGCCGACGGCGACGTCGAGGAACCCCGGACACGTGTCCTTGGTCAGCGACCGCCGCTGGAAGAGGACGAACGGCCCCCCGGCGCCGACGCCGCCGACCCACAGGTGCATCGCCGCATGCCAGTCGCCGTCGCGGTGGACGTCGCCGCGCCGCTTGCGCACGCCGAGCGGATGCCCGTACGCGTCGAGGAGGTCGAACTCCTCGTCCTGTGGATCGGTCGAGATCACCCCGGATCCACCCACCTGCTCAGCGCGGCCTCCCGGCCGTCAGCCCGAGAACGGCTCTGGCTCGGAACGTCGCACCTAGAAGCGCTCGAGCACGCCGTTCAGCGCGCCCTCGGCGATCAGCTGATCCTTGAGCTCGTTGCGTCCCGGCGACGGCTCGCGCCGCACGACGCCGTCCTCGTCGACGCGGTACTGGCCGACCCAGTCGAGGCGTGGCGAGTAGACGTGGATGGTGACCGCCGGCTCGCCCTCCCAGTGCTGGACGCGATGGATGTAGCTCGGGTTCCCGTGGCGCGCGTCGCCCGGTCGCAGGTGACGCTCGATCGCCGGCATCCCGTAGCGCATCTGATCCTCCCGCACGGCGCCCGCGGCGACCGCGAGCCCGACCGAGGAGATGTAGTGGTCGTGGAAGCCGGTTCCCTGGCCCGGCATCCAGGAGAGCACCCAGGCGTCCATCCGCTCGTCCTCGTACACGAGCTCGTAGCGGCGCTGCGCCCGGTCGATGCGGACGAGCGGCTCCCAGATCTCGGCCCGTGTCACGAGCGCGCGCGCCACGTCTTCGAGCTCGAGCGGCTGCAGGATGCCGTCGTGCGGCACGAGGTCGCCGAGCGTCTCGAGCGCGCAGGGGAAGAGCGGGGCAGTGGTCGCCATCCCCCTGGATGGTAGGGGAACGATCACCCGGCGCGCGGCCCCTCGACCGCGAGCGTGACGGTATCGACGCGCGTCGCCGAGACTGCTAGGGTCGGAGCATGGCCCGCGTCGCCGTCATGCTGCTCTTCGCGCTGCCGCTCGCCGCCGCGGACCTCGCGCTCAAGGAGGCGATGCCGACGGAGGCCTGGGCGCTGCATCAGCGCTCGATCCCGTGGCTCTTGATGTGCTGCGTCGTGCTCGTGGGCCTCGTCGCCGTTTGCCGCGTGCCGTCGCGGCTCGTCCCGGTCGCGGCCGGGATCCTCGCCGCAGGGGTCGTCGGCAACGGCGCCTCGGCGCTCGCGAACGGCCTCGTTGTCCCCAACCCGCTCCTGATCGAGGGCGACTCGACCGTGATCGCCTACAACCTCGCCGACGTCTGGGCGGTCGCGGGGATTCTCTTCCTCACCGGTGTGCTCGCGACCTGGATGATCCGGAACCGGCACCTCTTCCCGTCGCGGACGGCGCGGAGCGCAGCCCGGGCCAAGGCTGCCGTCGAGGACGGCGAGGCGATCTTCTAGGCGCGCGCCGGGTCGGCCGCGCGTCAGCCGGCCGTCAGTCGAGCTTCGGCGAGCGCCAGGGCGCGTGGAGCCGGTCGAGCAGGAGCGCCCGCACGCCTCCGATCGGGATCCGCTCCTGCGCGAGCGAGTCGCGGTCGCGGAGCGTCACCGTGTCGTCCTCGAGCGTCTGCTCGTCGATCGTGAGCGCCCACGGCGTCCCGATCTCGTCCTGGCGGCGGTAGCGACGTCCGATCTGGCCGGAGTCGTCGTACTCGACCGCGAGCACGCGGCGGAGCTCCCCGTAGAGCGCGCGCGCCTTCTCGACCATGCCGGCGTCCTTGGCGATCAGCGGCAGGACGGCCGCCTTCACCGGCGCGATCCGCGGGTGCAGCCGCAGCACGGTGCGCTCGCGTTCGGCCACGACCTCCTCGTCGTAGGAGTCGACGAGGAACGCGAGCATCGACCGGTTGACACCGGCCGCGGGCTCGATCACGTGTGGCGTGTACCGCTCCTGCGTCTGGGCGTCGACCCACTCGAGCTTCGTGCCCGAGTGCGTCGTGTGCTGCGAGAGATCGAAGTCGCCGCGGTTCGCGATCCCCTCGAGCTCCGACCAGCCGATCGGGAAGAGGTACTCGATGTCGCTCGTCCCGCTCGAGTAGTGCGAGAGCTCGTCGCGGTCGTGCGCCCGCACGCGCAGGTGGCTCTCGCGGATCCCGAGGTCGAGGTACCAGCGCTTCCGCTCCTCGATCCAGTAGCCGTACCACTCCTCCGCTTCGGTCGGCGGGACGAAGAACTCCATCTCCATCTGCTCGAACTCGAGCGTGCGGAAGATGAAGTTGCCGGGCGTGATCTCGTTGCGGAACGACTTGCCGACCTGCGCGATCCCGAACGGCGGCTTCCGTCGCGCGAGCTGGGCGACGTTCTTGAAGTTGATGAAGATCCCCTGCGCGGTCTCCGGGCGGAGGTAGACCTTCGATCCCGTCTCCTCGACCGGGCCGACGCGCGTCTCGAACATGAGGTTGAACTGGCGCGCCTCGGTCAGGTCGCAGTCGGACGTCTCTCCCGGGTGCTTGCTGGGCCGCTGGCCGCACTGCAGGTCGCCGATGTGGTCGGCGCGGAACCGCCGCTTGCAGAAGCGGCAGTCGACGAGCGGGTCGGTGAAGCCGCCGACGTGCCCGGACGCCTCCCACACCTGCGGGTGCAGGATGATCGCCGAGTCGAGCGCGACGATGTCCTCGCGCTCCTGCACCATCGACTCGAGCCAGCGGGCCTTCACGTTCTCCTTCAGGAGGACGCCGTAGTGGCCGTAGTCGTACGAGGAGCCGAGGCCGCCGTAGATCTCCGAGGACGGGAAGACGAAGCCGCGGCGGCGGCAGAGCGAGACGAGCTTGTCCATTGTCACGACGTCGGGCATGCGGACAACGGTACCGGCGGGCCGCGGCGGCCATTCCGCCGACCGTCCGCCCGAGTCCCCGCGCGCGACCTCGGTCGGGCCGCCCGACCGGGCCGCCGCCCGACACGTACGCTTCGACCGTGACCGACGCTCTCGTGACGCCGGAGCTGCACGCGCAGGCAGTGGCGTGGCGCCGCCATCTCCACGCGCACCCCGAGGTCGCGTTCGCCGAGCACGAGACCTCGCGCTTCGTCGAGGAGACGCTCCGCTCGTTCGGCGGGCTCGAGATCGAGCGGCCGACGCCGACGTCGGTCGTCGCGCGCCTCCGCGGCAGCCGGCCCGGGAAGACCCTGGCGCTGCGCGCCGACATCGACGCGTTGCCGATCGAGGAGGAGAACGAGGTCGAGTACGCGTCTCGGATCCCGGGCGCGATGCACGCGTGCGGCCACGACGGGCACACGGCGATGCTGCTGACGGCGGCGCGCGAGCTCGTCCGCCGGCGCGACGAGCTCGCCGGCGAGGTGCGCTTCCTCTTCCAGCACGCGGAGGAGGTGCAGCCCGGAGGCGCCGTGCAGCTCGTCCGCGGCGGGGTGATGGACGGGGTCGACATGGTCGTCGGCACGCACCTGATGTCGACGATCGAGACCGGCAAGACGGTGATCGTGCGCGGCGCCGCGATGGCCGCGACGGACACGTTCGAGGCGCGGATCCGCGGCGTCGGCGGCCACGCGGCGATGCCGCAGCTCCTCGTCGACCCGATCCTCGCCTCGGCCCACGCGGTCACCGCACTGCAGGGGATCGTGTCGAGGTCGGTGTCGCCGCTCGACGCCGCGGTCGTGTCCGTGACCCGGATCGTGGGTGGGACGGCGACGAACGTGATCCCCGAAGAAGTCGAGCTCTGGGGGACCGTCCGCACGTTCTCGACCGCGGTCAAGGAGCGCGTCCGGGCCCGGATGGAGGAGGTGCTGCACGGCGTCTGCGACGCCCACGGGGCGACGTACGAGCTGCAGCACGTCGACGGGTGTGCCGCGGTCGTCAACGACGACGGCGTCGCCGAGTACCTCGAGGGCCTCGTGAGGCTCGACGGCGGCGACGACGCGATCGGCGAGGCGCCGCCGATGATGGGCGGCGAGGACTTCTCCGCCTACCTCGGCGAGGCGCCGGGGGCGTTCGTCTGGATCGGCTGCCGGAACGACGCGGTCGGTGCGTGCTACCCACACCACCACCCGCGGTTCGCGATCGACGAGGAGGCGATGAAGACCGGCCTCGCGCTGTTCCAGCGCGTCGCGCTCGACTTCCTCCGGCCCGCCTGAGCCGGGGCGCGAAGGCACTGCACGCCGGCGCTCGCGCCGGCCGCCGGCGGCGTTGCCGACGAGGTTTCGCCGCGGGCACGTCGAACGCGTCCGGGAACCGTGTGTCCGGCGTGCTCGACCGAGCAGTCCGCCGGTGGGAGAGAAGGAGCGTCGATGACGGCGATCTTGACCCGGGGGAAGACGGTGGTCGTGCTCGCAGCCCTTGCGTGTGTCGCCGCCTGTCCCCTCGTCCTCCCGGCCGCGACGGTCGCGTCTCCGTCGGCGCTTCCGCCGCAGGCGGGGGTCGTCGATCTCCTGACGCAGGCGAACGTCAGGATCGTCGGGGGGCGGATCGGCTCCTGGGCCGGCTTCTCGGTCGCAGCGGCGGGAGACGTCGACGGCGACGGCCGGAACGACGTCGTCGTCGGAGCGCCCGGCGGCCGCAAGGGCGCCGCCTACGTCGTCTTCGGCCGGCGGCAGCTCGGCACGGTCGACCTCTCGAACCTCGGCAACCGCGGGTTCCGCATCGTCGGCGCCGCGGGAACGAGCGTCGGCGCCTCCGTCGCCGGGCTCGGCGACGTGAACGGCGACGGGCGCGGCGACCTCGTCGTGGGCGCCCCGTACGCCGTGCGACCCGGTCGCGGTCGCAGCGGCGCCGCGTTCGTCGTCTTCGGCAAGGCGTCGCCGGAGCCCGTGCGCCTCGGCCGTCTCGGCGACGGCGGCTTCCGCATCGACGGCGCCGTGCCCGGCGACCTCGCGGGTGTCGCGGTGGCCGCCGCCGGTGACGTCAACGGCGACGGCCGTCCCGACGTCGTCGTCGGCGCGAGCGCGGCAGGCAACCGGGAGCGCGCGACCTCGGGATCGGCGTACGTCGTCTTCGGGAAGGCGACGCCGGCGACGGTCGACCTCGCGGCGCTCGGGCGTGCGGGGCTCAGGATCGACGGCGCCACGCCGGCCGAGCGCGCCGGCACGTCGGTCGCGGGCGCCGGCGACGTGAACGGGGACGGCTACGCCGACATCGCGGTCGGAGCGCCGGGGGCGAGCGCTGCGGGACGGGCCGGCTCCGGCGTCGCGTACGTCGTCCTCGGCTCGCCGGCACCGGCGGCGATCGACCTCGCCGCTCCCGGCGCCCGCGGGTACCGCATCGACGGGGCCGACACGGACGACGAGACCGGCTTCTCGATCGCGGGCGGCCGCGACGTGAACGGCGACGGCCGCCCGGATCTCGTGGTCGGCGCACCGGGCGCGCGCGCGAACGGCCGCATCGAGTCGGGGTCCGCCTTCGTCGTCTACGGGAAGGCCGACACGGCGCCGATCGACCTCGCCACGCTCGGTGCCGGCGGCTACCGGATCGACGGGGCGGCCATTTCGGACGCGGCCGGACGCTCCGTCGCGCTCGCGGGCGACGTGAACGGCGACGGCGTCGCGGACGTCGTCGTCGGCGCGACCTTGGCCGACAACCGCGACCGCGACAAGTCGGGGACGGCGTACGTCGTCTTCGGTCGGCCGGCGGCCGCGAACGTCGACCTGAATGTCCTCGGGGCGGCGGGGCTCCAGATCGACGGCTCGTACGCGATCGGCTTCGCCGGGAGATCGGTGGCCGGAGTCGGCGACATGAACGGCGACGGCCGCGACGACATCGCGATCGGCGCCCCCTCCGCCGACGACGACGGCCGCGGCGACGCAGGCTCCGCGTCCGTCGTCCTCGGGTTCGGGCCGCCGCGCCTCGCGTACGCCCCCGTCCTCGCGAGCGTCGGTCGGGCGCTCCGCCCGGTGCCGCCGTCGTCGCTCGCCCGCACCGGGGCGCCGCGGTTCTCGGTCAGCCCCGAGCTGCCTGCGGGGCTCACGCTCGATCGGCGCACGGGCGCGCTCAAGGGCACGCCGGCGATGACGCTCCCGCAGTCGTCATTCACGGTGACGATGACCGACCTCACGGGCAGCGTCACCGCGGATCTCCCTCTCGCCGTCATCCGCCCGGACGCGAGGGCGCCGGGCACGACGCTCGCCGCGAAGGACGGGCAGCGGCTGCTCCGGGCCGGCGGGCTCTACGTGAGCGGGAGCTGCGACGAGGCGTGCGTGCTGTCCCTCGACGTCGTCGTCCGCGCTCCGGGCAGGAAGGGGGAGGTGCGCCTGATCGAGGCGATCCGGACGCTCACGCGACCGCAGACGACGAGCTTCAGGGTCGTGTTCGCGTCCGACGCGCGGGCGAAGCTCCGGAAGCTCCTCGCGTCGGGGAAGGGCGTCGCCGCGATCACGCTCGAGGCCGTCGATCCGAGCGGGAACGCCGCCGAGCGGACGCTGACCGTCGCCGTCGAGAGGTGACAGCGCCGGCCGCCGCGCCCGCGGTGCTCCCGTCCTCGAGCGCCGGCGCCGTGCCACACCCGGATTGACAACCCGGTCGGAACCGTGCAACCGTAGTCTCACCGACCTCCGGGGGGAAGGAACTGCGATCGTGCGCGCAATCGTCCATCGTCGTCGTGCCGCCACGGCCACCGTCCGGGGTCGCCGCTGCGTGGCTCGTGGCCGCGCTGTCGGTCGTGGCTGTGGCCGTCGCCGGAAGGGCCGCGCTGCCGCAGCAGGCGGGCACGGTCGACCTGCTCTCGCAGGCGAACCTCCAGATCAACGGCGCCGCCGCCGGCGATCGCGCGGGTCTCGCGCTTGCGAGCGCCGGTGACGTGAACGGCGACGGTCGCGCGGACGTGATCGTCGGTGCGTACCGGGCCGACAACCGGCGTCGCGTGGACTCCGGCTCGGCCTACGTCCTCTTCGGGAGGCCCACGCTCCGCACGGTCGACCTCAACGCGCTCCGAGGCAACGGGTTCCGCATCGACGGCGCCGCAGCCGGCGACGGGGCGGGCTTCTCGGTCGCGGACGCGGGCGATCAGAACGGCGACGGCCGCGGGGACGTGATCGTCGGTGCGCCTGCGGCGAGGGGGACGGGCGCGGCGTTCGTGGTCTTCGGGAAGAAGAGCTCGGCGCCGGTCGATCTCGCCGCCCTCGGCTCGGCCGGCTACCGGATCGACGGCCATCGTCCCGGCGACAGCACCGGATGGTCGGTGGCGAGCGCGGGCGATCTCGGCGGCGATCGGCGGCCCGATCTCGTGATCGGCGCCTACCGGGCCGACGGGCGGAGCCGGGTCGACGCCGGCTCGGTGTTCGTCGTGTTCGGCAAGGCTTCGACGCGGGCGGTCGACCTGGGCCGGCTCGGCAGCCGCGGCTTCCGCATCGACGGCGCCACGGCGGGCGACGAGGCGGGGCGCGCGGTCTCCGGAGCGGGAGACGTGAACGGCTACGGCCGGCCG
>VGCB01000116.1 GCA_016870235.1 Actinomycetota bacterium
GGCACATGACGACCAGCGTCCTCCCGCGCACCTCTCCCCCGCTCGCGACGCCGGCCGGGGAGCATCGGCGCTGAGCGCCCCGCACGGTGACATGGGCGCTGCGGACGGTGACATCGGCGCTGCGCGGGACGACCTCGTGCTCCGGGAGCGCCTCCTCGCCGAGCGCGACGAGCGCCGTCGCCTGGCGGAGCTCATCCACGATGGCCCCGTCCAGCACATCGCGGCTCTGAACCAGATGCTCGACGCTGCCCTCGCCGCGATCGACTCGGGCGACGAGGCGGCGCGCACGATCGTGGCCCGCGCGCTCGAAGTCGCGCGCGAGGCATCGTCCGAGCTGCGGGCGATCGTGACGGACATCGAACCCGCGGCCCTGGCGGAGATGGGGTTCGCGGCCGCCGTGCGGGAGTTCGCCGGCAGGCTCTCCGATCGCCGACGCATCCGCTGCGAGGTCGACGTCCCGGCGGCCGACCAGCTCGGCGAGAGCGCCGCGTCGGGGCTCTACCAGATCGTGCGCGAGTCGCTCGACCAGGCCGTCCGCCGCGGCCCGCCGCAGACGATCCGGGTGCGGCTCACCTCCTCCCGGACCGGGAGCGTCGAGCTGACGATCTCGGACGACGGCGGCATCGAGCGGCGCCAGGCCGTCCTCGACGGCCTGGCCGAGCGTGCGAACGAGCTCAACGGCAGCTTCGAGGCCGCCCGGCGCCGCGGCTGGACGGTCGCGCGGGTGACGCTCCCGCCCTCGGCGGCACGGCTGTAGGCCGTCGGCCGGCGACGGCGCGAAGCTGCGGCGCCGCGGCGGGCGCGGAGGGCGGATCGGTCCGCTTCGGCGGAGCCGCGTTCCGCCCTACGCGTCCGGCGGCTGATTCTGGACGTCGTTGTCGGCCGCGTACGTCTGGACGAGAACGTTCACTGCCGCAGCGCCCTCGGGGAAAGCGTAGTTGATCTTCACGAACGGCTCCCACTTGTCGGGCAGCGCGTCCTCCGGGAAGATCGCTTCGACGGGACACTCGGGCTCGCAGGCGCCGCAGTCGATGCACTCCTCCGGGTCGATGATCAGCATCCGCTCGAACTCGTGGATGCAGTCGACCGGGCAGACGTCGACGCAGGACCTGTCCTTGATGTCGATGCAGGGTTCACCGATGATGTACGTCATCGCGCGCGAGCCTACCATCGGCGCCCGACGCCGTGATGCAGTGCGGTTCCCCGTCTCCTGCAGGGGGCAATTGCAGACGGCTACCTGTTGTCACGTGTGCTTCTCATCGCTCGTTAAGGCGGCGACAAGAATGGACATGCACGCTCACGAGCGACTAGAGTATCCGCGGGGCACGGGATGTCTGGCCGATCAGGGGCCGGGTGGCTCGGGAACCCTCGACCTGATCGCGTATGGCGAAACAGAACACCTCGCATATCGACGATCCATCGGCGCTCGGCCGGCGGCTGCGCATCAGCCGGGTCGAGCGGGGACTGACGCAGTCGGCGCTCGTCTTCGACGGATGCACGATCGGTCACATCTCCAGGATCGAGGCGGGTCTCCGCACGCCGTCGCTCCAGGTCGTGCACAAGCTCGCCGCGATGCTCGGGATCGACGAGCACTGGCTCGCGACCGGCTCCCCACGGCCGCCCGAGCCCGTCGAGGAGACGATGCTCCGTGCCGCGCGGGTCGCCATCCATCTCGGCGAGCTCGACGAGGCCCGGGAGGCGATCGCGTGGCTCGACGGGCGGGACGACCTCTCGCCTGCGCTGCAGGCGCGCGTCGAGGCCGCGCGCGGGAAGCTCTGGTTCGCCGAGGACAGGACGCGCGACGCGATCAACGCGCTTCGCGAGGCGTTCACGATCGATCCGGATCTCGTCGACCCGGAGGCGGCGGAGACGCTCGGCCGCGCCTATGCGCGGCTCGAGCGGCTGCAGGATGCGATCGAGCTGTTCCGCGAGCGCCTCGCCCGGGCGATCGCAGCGGGGGACCCCGCCGAGCGGCTCCGCTTCGGCGTCCTCCTCGCGAACGCGCAGGTCGACGCGGATCAGGTCACGGCCGCCGCGGAGACGCTCGCGCGCATCGGCGAGGACGTCGCCGACGGCGATCCGCAGGCGCTCGCGCGCCTGTACTGGACGCGGTCGCGCCTCCACACCCAGGCCGGCGACGCCGAGAAGGCAGTCGAGCTCGCGCGGCGGACCCTCTCGCTGCTCGAGGCCGGCGACTGCCAGGTCCAGCGAGCCCGCGCTCATCAGCTGCTCGCCCATGCGGAGCTGGCGGCCGGCCGTCCCTCGGAGGCGCTCTCGCTCGTCTCGGCCGGACGGCAGCTGCTCGGTGTCGTCGCCTCGAGCCACGATCGGATGCTGATCGCGCTCGAGGAGGCCCGGGCGCTCGTGATGCTCGGACGCACCGAGGAGGCAGCGGCGATCGCGATGGAGGCGGTCGGCCTGCTCCCCGAGGACTCGAGCCGCATCGACATCGGCCGCGGCTACACCGAGCTTGCAAGCGCCTTCGCGCACGCGGGCGACCGCGAGCGGGCCAGAGAGATCTTCGAGCTCGCGATCGAGCTTCTCGAGGGCGGCCCGCGTCGCTACCGCGAGGACGCGCAGCGCCGCTACGCGGAGCTGGTCGACCGGACCAGCGCCGGCGCGTCGTCGCCGCGCTGACCGGCGCTTCTCACACGCCCCCGAGCCCGAGCGACTCGAGGAAGCGGCTGAGGTAGACCTTGATCAGGTAGTCGCGGTCGAAGAACATCAACAGGCCGACGGCGATCATGACGACGCCCCCGGCGACCTGGAGCGCCGTGAAGTGGTTGCGCACCCACCGGAACGCTCCCATCACGCGTGTGAACATCGCGCCCGCGAGGACGAAGGGCACGGCCAGCCCGAGCGAGTAGACGGCAAGGAGCACCGCGCCCTCCACGGCAGTGTCGGCATCGCCGGCGAGGAGCAGGATCCCCGTCAGCACCGGGCCGACGCACGGCGCGGCGCAGACGGCGAACGCGCAGCCGAGCGCGACCCGCGAGCCGCCGCTTCGCGCGCGCTGGACGAGGCCCGCGCCGAGGAGCCGTTCCGGCCAGGGGATGAGGCCGATGAACGCCAGCCCGAGGACGATGAGGATGAAGCCGGCGATGTCCTTGATCAGGAACTGGTCGCGGAGCAGGCTGTCGGCGAGGAGCTGCGCGCCGACGCCGAGCGCGACGAAGACGAGGCCGAAGCCGGCGACGAACGGGACGCTCCGCACGACGATCTTCCGGGCGAGGCCCGGCTCGCCGAGACGGGTCGCCTCGACGGCCGAGACCGCCGACAGGTAGCCGGGGACGAGCGGCAGCACGCAGGGGGCGAAGAACGATACGAGCCCTGCGACGAAGGCGACGGGAATCTCGGAGAGCACTCACCCGTCCTCGAACGCGCCGAGCGCGTCGTCGACGGCGCGCTCGTGCTCCGGCTCGAGCGGCTCCTCCCGCTCGCTCGCCGCGGCGTCGGCGCGTCCACGTCGCGACCAGGTCCAGGCGACCGCGCCGACGGCCGCCGCGCCGATCGCCGCCGCGCCGACGGGCAGCGCCCACGCGAGGATGTCGAATCCCTTCTTCGGCGGCTCTGCGATCACGTTGGGCCCGAACTGGTCGACGAGCTCATCCTTGATTTGACGCTCCGAAGCCCCCTCGGCGATGCGCTGGCGGATGTACGCCTTCATCCGCTGGGCGACCTCGGCGTTCGACTGGTCGAGCGTCGACTTGCAGACCGGGCACACGATCTCCGCCTCGAGATCGGCGGCGTTCGGCGCGGCTGCGCGCGTGGCGGGCGCGAGCGCGAGGGCGAGCACGAGGACGGCCAACACGGCGGCCGTGGCCCTCACGGCGCGGGCTGGACGGCGCATCCGCTCAGCTGGACGGCGCATCGGACTCGAGCACGAGACGAACGCCTTCGTCGAAGGCCTCTCGGTTCCGCTCGATGTCGACGGCGCCCTGGATGCGCTCGCCGACCAGCCGACCAGACCGGTCGACGAAGAACGTCTCCGGGTAGCCGGTCAGCCGCCACTCCCGGGCGGACGAGGTGCCCTTGCTGTACACGGCCGGGTAGGTGACCCCGTACCGGTCGAGGAACCGGATCGCGTCCTCGCGGAGGTCTTCGTTGTCGATCCCGAGGATGACGAGACCGTCGTCCTTGTGACGCTCGTAGACCCGCTGGAGGAACGGCGTCTCGTCCTTGCACGGGATGCACCAGGAGGCCCAGAAGTTGACGACGATCGCCTTGCCGCGGAGATCGGTGATCGAGAGGTCGGAGCCCTTGTCCGGCGTGTTGAGCAGCTCGAGCGGCCTCGACGGCGCGAGCCCGGCGAGGGGCGTCGCGTCGCGCTGCGTGATCTTCCAGACGAGGAGGCCGAGCAGCGCGGCGACGGCGACGAGCGTGAGCGCCTGCGTCGCTCGTCGCGCCGTCAGCGCCATCAGGCCGGGACGATGAAGACCGGCGTGCCGACGTCGACGCGCTCGAAGAGCCACTCGACCTCGGGGATCAGCATGCGAATGCAGCCGTGCGAGGCCGAGTACCCGATCGAGGCGGCGTCTGGCGTGCCGTGGATGCCGACGAGCGGCGCCGTCAGCCCCATCCATCGCGTGCCGAGCGGGTTTCCGGGCCCCGGCGGGACGGGCTGCAGGCCCTTGGCCCAATCGGAGGTCGTGGGCGGGTACCAGGTCGGGTGCCTCTGCATCTTCATGATCGAGAAGCGCCCGAGCGGTGTCGGATAGCGTGCCAGGCCCGTGGCGATCGAGAAGGTGCGGTTGAGCTTCTGGTCGACGTAGAAGTCGAGACGGTTCGACCCGCGCTTGATCACGATCGCGGTGCGGAGGTCGTCGGTCAGCACCTGCGCCGGGCGCTCCGCGACCGGGAGGACGACGTCGCCGCGCAAGTGCGCGCGCAGGGCCTGCCGGATCGCCTGCTTCGCCGCGTCGCGGTCGAGGCGCGAGCCGGGCTTCGCGTCGATCACGACGGGCCGGAGACCCCTGAGCACCAGCCGGGCATCACGCGGAGGTGTGTTCACGTCCTTCGCGACGCGGTCGAGGAGACGGTCGATCCGACGGTCCGAGACCTCCACGTCGAGCGGCACGAGGAAGCCGTGCCGCTTGATGCCGATCGCGGTGTGCAGCGCCTTCGCGACGTTCGGCCGCGCGCCGAGCTCCTCGGGGGTGACCGGGATCGTGCGCCCGGCGCCGATCACGAGCGTGAAAAGCCGTGAGAACCGCCGGGCGATCAGCTCCTGCGCCTCGCCGGTCGTCAGCCCGCCGACGAGCGTCCCGCCCACGCTGAGGCCGGGGGCCAGCAGCGTCGGGATCCGCACGGACGGCTGGCGGACGTCGAAGTAGTACGGCTCCTGCTCGGCGTCGGCGGCGGCAGGACTGCTCGTGAGGACGGCTGCGGCGAGCGCGCCCAGCACGAAAACCGCCGCAAAAGCGATGTGCGTCACGTCGAAAGTGTAGCCAGCAGCATCGAGGGGTCATTCGAGATGATGCCGTCGACCCCTGCTGCGCGGGCCCTGAGGACGTCAGCCGGCTCGTCGACCGTCCAGGCGAGGACGGCGATCCCGACATCGTGGAGGCGCCGGACCGCGACCGGCGAGACAACCGCGTGCTGGAGGAAGACCGCGGAGGCGCCCGCCGAGCGTGCCAGCCGTGGCAGCCTGATCGCTGCGGTCAGGCGGAGCGCCCGCAGGCCCACGGCGACCAGAGGCGCCGCGCCATGTCGTCCGGAGATGCCGTGCCGGTCGTGCGGGTACGTGAGCCCCGCGGCGATCCCGGGGCCCGCCGTCCGGAAGGCCCGGAGCGCAGCTCCGCTCGTCGAGCTGACGACACAGCGGGAGCCGAGACCATGCGCCGTGATTCGACCCGCGAGCTCGCCCGCCCGCGCGTCGGCCTTGAGGTCGAGGTGGACTCCGACCTCGGTCGCCTCCTCCGCGAAGAACGCGAGGGCCTCGTCGAGCGTCGGCGTCTCGGGCGCGCGGGCGTCGTCGACCGAGTGCGCGACGACGAGCGTGCCGTCGGGAAGGGCGGTGACGTCGATCTCGACGAGGTCGACGCCCGCCGCGACCGCGGCCCGGCACGACGGAAGCGTGTTCTCCGGCGCGAGGAAGGGAGCGCCGCGGTGGCCGATGCGCAGCACCCGCCCGGGTGCGAGCAGCGCCTGCATCAGCCGGCGCGCCGGCGGCGCATCAGAGGCCGAGAAGCGGCTGTACGACGAACCAGGCGCCCACCGCGATCACGACGGCGAGGCCGATCAGGAGCAACAGCGTGAGCCAGAATCGGATGCCGGCGCGACGCGACCGCCGCCGCCGCTCGATGCGCTCCCGTCGCGTTGCCCGCGCCCTCCGGTAGGCCGCGCTGACAGCGGTCGGATCGATCGGTGGAGCTTCTTCCCGCTTGGACACCGGACGGAGTGTAGGGTGCCGTGACGCGGGTCGTCGCGGCAGGGATACTTGGCGAAATGGCACAGAGCGACAGAGACATGCACGGGCACGGTCTCCTCGACCGCGGCTTCATCGGCCTCGGTGACCGCATCGGCATGCTCGCCGGCGTCGTGCTCGCAGTCTCGTCGTTCACCGGCTGGTACACCGGCGAGGGAGTCGGCACGACCATCTCCGTCACGGGCTGGAACACGGGGATTCCGGGGAAGCTGATCTTCTTCCTCGGCGCCGCCGTCGTCATCCTCGTCGCGCTGCGCGAGCTCGGGATCGAGCCGCCTGCCGACCTCCCCGAGAGCCTCCTCGTGATGGCGCTCGGCGCCGTCTCGACCGTCCTCGTGCTCGTCCGCGTGATCTCGATCCCGGACGACTTCTTCTTCGCCACGCGCGGCGTCGGCATCTGGATCGCGCTGGCCGCTGCGATCGGCGTCATCGTCGCCGGCCTGTTGCAGGCGTCGGAAGAGCTCTGAGCCTGCGCGGGCGCCGAGCCGGGCGAGGCTCAGGACGTCGTCGTCACGGCGGGCAGCGGCTTGAGGTCGCGAATCGTCGTCACGGCGGGGCCCGGATCCGGGTTGTCGTCGAGCGCCCGGCCGAGGCCGTAGCCTGCGGCGAGGAGCACGAGGCCCCCGGCGACGGCTGCGACGGCGCGCAGCCAGGCTCGCCGCCTCGGCGGCCGGCGCCGTCTCGCCGCGTAGTCGATCTCGCTCACGCCTCGTAGTCGGTCGCCGACCGGCTCGCGAGATGGAAGGCCGCGGCCTGCACGGTGGTCAGCGTGGTCGCCCAGCCGTCGGCGGCGTGCTCCTCGAGCAGCCCGCGGATCCAGCGCTCGGCCTCGGCATGCTCGCCCGCGAGCTCGGCGAGCGTGAACGCCGAGCCGGTGCGGCGGCGGAGATCGCCGAGCACGAGCTCGAGGTGCGCGTACAGACGATCGGCGACAGCGGGATCTCTCGCCGCGGCGAGGAATCGTCGGTGCCCTTCCGCCCATTCGTGCCTGGCGCTGTCGACGACGGCCGTCACCGACAGGCAGGCTAGACGATCGCCTCGGACGGGAGGATCGGGAAGCGCTACCCCGGCTCGGACGCCGAGGCCAGACAACAGGCCGCGGGCCACAGGCCTCCCTCCCGCTCCGCGACCTCCGCGAGGAC
Organism: Actinomycetota bacterium; assembly: GCA_016870235.1. Next base: position 7,570 of record VGCB01000116.1, read on the forward strand.
GCCCGAGCCGAGCAGGTACGAGGGATGGGCGAGAGCGTACGCAGCGTGCGCGTGGAGGCACTTGAGCGCGGCCGGGTGGCGAGAGCCGCCGATGCCGGTG
>VGCB01000117.1 GCA_016870235.1 Actinomycetota bacterium
CGGACTTGATCACGATCATCTCGTCCTGATCGGGATGGTCGTGGAAGGCGTGACAGGCGCCGGGCGCCAGCGTCACATCCATGACCACGAAGGTCTGGCAACCGGTGCCCGGCGGCGCGCACCGCATGCCGGCGCTGCCCCAGTCGAAGTCGGTCACCTCGACCTCGTTCTTCATCACGAACCTGCTCATGAAGCCTCTCCCTCGACGTCGATGGACTTGAACCGGCGCATGTTCTCGGTCATCGCGATCTCGGTCGGCAGCCGCTCCATCGAGGAGGCGCCGAAGAAGCCGACGACGCCCTCGGTGCGGGCGAGCACGTACGCCGCGTCGTCCGGCTCGGCGATCGGGCCGCCGTGGCAGAGCACGATCACGTCCGGGTTGACGCGACGGGCGACGTCGTGCATCGCCTGGATCAGCGGCACGCAGTCGTCGAGCGCCCTCGCGGTGCCGGCGCCGATCGTGCCGCCGGTCGTCAGCCCCATGTGCGGGACGAGCACGTCCGCCCCGGCCCGGGCCATCGCGTCCGCCTCCTCGACCGTGAAGACGTACGGAGCGGTCAGCAGGCCCTTCTCCCGCGCGAGCCGGATCATCTCGACCTCGAGCCCGTAGCCCATGCCGGTCTCCTCCAGGTTCTGGCGGAAGGTGCCGTCGAAGAGCCCGACCGTGGGGAAGTTCTGGACACCGCTGAAGCCGATCCGGCGGAGCTCGTCGAGGAAGACGTCCATCAGCCGGAAGGGATCGGTGCCGCAGACGCCGGCGAGGACGGGCGTCTCGCGCACGACCGGCAGCACCTCGCGCGCCATGTCGACCACGATCGCGTTCGCGTCGCCGTAGGGCAGGAGGCCGGAGAGCGAGCCACGGCCGGCCATGCGGTAGCGGCCGGAGTTGTAGACGATGATCAGGTCGGTACCGCCGGCCTCGGCGCACTTCGCGGAGAGGCCGGTGCCGGCGCCCGCGCCGATGATCGGCCGGCCGGCGGCGATCTCCGCACGGAGCCGCGCGAGCGCCTCCGCGCGGGTCACGACGCCGCTCCTCGAACCATCGCGTGCAACCGGTCGGCCATCGCGATCGCAAACGCGCGGTCGTTGACGTCGGTGTCGACCTCGTGCACCTCGACGTTTGCGGCGAGCGTCTCGCGGAGCCCTTCGAGGAGCGCGTCATCGGCCGCGGGATCGTGGAACACCTGCCCTTCGACGGCGATCATCGAGACGCCGCGGAGCGGGACGTACAGGGCCACCGGGCCGCGCGCTGCCGAGAGCTTGCGACCGATCGTCCGGCCGAGCTCGCGGCATTCCTCGGCGGTCGTCCGCATCAGGGTCACCGTCGGGTTGTGGACGTAGAGGTTCCGGCCACGGAACTGCTCGGGCACGGTCTCCTCCGGCCCGAAGTTGACCATGTCGAGCGCACCGAGGGAGACGACCTGCGGCAGGCCGGCGGCGCCCGCTGCGTCGAGGCGGTCAGGGCCCGCCGAGAGGACGCCGCCGACGAGCTCGTCCGCGAGCTCGGTCGTCGTCACGTCGAGGACGCCGGCGAGAAAGCCGCCCGCCGCGAGCGCCTCCATCGACTGGCCGCCCGTGCCGGTGGCGTGGAAGACGAGCACCTCGTACCCGAGCTCCTCGAGCCGCCCTCGTGCCGCGTCGACGCACGGCGTCGTCACCCCGAACATCGTCGCGGCCACGAGCGGCTTCTCGGCGCCGAGATCGGGCATGCCCGCCCTCGCCGCGCCTGCGACCATGGCGGCGGCGTTCGCCATGATCCGCGCCGACACGCGGTTGACGCCGGCGATGTCGACGACCGAGTACATCACCGCGATGTCGACGGCGCCGACGTAGGGCCGCGTGTCGCCCGAGCCGACCGTGGAGACGATCAGCTTCGGCACGCCGACCGGCAGCGCCCGCATCGCCCTGGCGGCGATGGAGGAGTTGCCGGAGCCGCCGAGGCCCAGCACGCCCTGGACGCGGCCCTCGGCGTGGAGGCGTGAGACGACCGCCGCCGCCCCCTCCCCCATCGCCGTCACCGCCGCCCCTCGGTCGGCGGCGGCGGCGAGCGCTGCGACGTCGGCGCCGGCCGCGGCCGCTACCTCCTGCCGATCGACGTCGGGCTCGACCTGCGGCTCGCCGACGATGCCCGCGTCGACGAGGATCACGTCGACCCCGTGCTCGCGCAGCCGGTCACGTACGAGGGCGAGCTCCGCTCCCTTCGTGTCGAGCGTGCCGATGAGGACGACGGTGGCCACTTCGCTCCTCCCTATGCGTGCTCTGCGAGCGGCTCGACGCCGAGGTACCGCCGCTGCGCTTCCGGGTCGGAGCTGAGCTCCTGCGCCGTCGTCTCGGTCGCGATCCGGCCCGACACCATCACGAGCTGCCGTTCCGCCACCGCCGTCGCGACGCCGAGGTTCTGCTCGACGAGGAGCACGGCCATCCCCTCCTCGACGAGCGCCTTGCAGGTCGCGACCATGCCCTGCACGATCGTGGGCGCCAGCCCCTCGGAGGGCTCGTCCATGATCAGGAGCGTCGGGTTCGTCAACAGCGCCCGCCCGATCGCGAGCATCTGCTGCTCGCCGCCCGAGAGCTGCGTCGCTCCGATGCGCTTGCGGTCGGCGAGCCGGGGGAAGAGCTCGTAGACGGCCGCCGGCGTCCAGCGTCTCCCGGCCGTGCGACCGATCATCCGCAGGTGCTCGTCGACCGAGAGCGAGCGGAAGAGGCGCCTGCCCTGCGGCACGTACCCGATCCCGGCAGCCGCGATCCGGTAGGACGGCTGCCCCAGGATCTCCTTCCCCTCGAAGCGAATCGAGCCCTCGACGCGCGGGACGAGGCCCATGATCGCGTTGCAGAGCGTCGTCTTGCCCATCCCGTTCCGGCCGATCACGGCGATCGCCTCGATCCCCATGCCGACGTCGACCCGCTCGAGCACCTGCGCCTGGCCGTAGTACGCGTCGAGACCCTCGATCTCGAGCAGCGCCTCACTCATGGTGACCGCTCCCGAGGTACAGGGCGTGCACCGTCTCGTTCGCCCGGATCTCCGCCGGCGTGCCCTCCACGATCTTCCGGCCGTCGTGCATCATCGTCACGTACTCGGCGACGGTCAGCGCGACGTCCATGTCGTGCTCGATCAGGATCAACGTGACCTCTCGGGGAAGCGCCAGGAGCAGCTCGGTGAGCCGTTCCCGCTCGCCGCGCGAGAGGCCGGATGCGGGCTCGTCCAGCATGATCAGCGACGGGTCGGTGACGCTTGCCATCCCGACCTCGAGCTGCCGCTGCTCGCCGTGCGAGAGCGAGCCGACGAGCGTGTCGATCCTGCCCCCGAGCGCAACTCGCTCCGCGGCGGCGCGGGCGCGCTCGCGGAGCTCCTGGTCGCGCTTCGAGGGAAACAGCCGCAACCGCCCGCCGACGCGACCGACGAGCGCGAGAACGAGGTTCTGCTCCACCGTCAGACCGAGGAAGAGCCGGGACTTCTGGTAGCTCCGGGAGAGCCCGAGCACAGGCCGTGCGCGGGCCGGGAGCCCGGTGACGTCGCGCCCACCGATCTCGATCCGTCCCGCCGTCGGCGGCACGTCGCCGGCGATCACGTTGAACAGCGTCGTCTTGCCGGCGCCGTTCGGGCCGAGGATGGCGCGGCGCTCGCCGTGCGCGACGTCGAGGTCGACGTCGCGCACGGCGTGGACGCCGCCGAACCGCCGGCCGACCCCACGCAGGCGGAGGATCGGGTCGGCGGTCGCGGCGGCGTCCGTGGTCATGCCTACTTGATCACCGCGTTCGTGATCTTGCCGTTCTTGACCTCGCGGATCTTGCCCTGCCACGGGGTCTTCACCTTCTTGCACGCCGGCTGCGTGCGGCCCGGGGGCGGGCTCGACGGCTTGAAGAGGCCGCCGAACGACTGATCGACACCGGGGACGTACGCGACGACGACGGGCCCGACCGACCCGTCGGCGTTCTTCACGAGCTGCAGCTGGTACTGGTCGGTCATCGCCTGGCGGCGGCTGTCGAGCTTGATCATGCCGCCGTTGGAGACCGAGTAGCCGGTCTTCAGCGTCTTCGGCATCCCCTTCTGCAGCGCGGCGCCGATCTCGCCCTTCGACGCCGTCAGGCCCTGGACCAGCGCCCACGCGGCGTTGTAGTAGTTGTAGACGAACAGGTCGTTCGCCGGCAGCTTCGGGTAGACGGCGTTGAGCGCCGCCTCGTAGGCCTTCGCCTGCGCGGTCTGGAGGCCGGGGCCGGTGCCGGCGCCGCCGACGTACGAGCCGACGACCTTCGGGGCGACGACCTTGTCGGCGCCGAGGAAGGCGAAGAACAGGTTGCCGATGTGCTGCTTCGGGTCGAGCGGGCCGTACGCCTGCTCGAACGCCGTCAAGCTCGCGCCGGTGCCGGTGCCGCCGACGACCCAGAAGTAGCCGTCGACTCCGCCCGGGGCCGGGAGCTGCCTGACGTAGGGCGCGTAGTCCGTCGTGTTGAGCGGCGGGAACACGCGCTTCGTGATCTGGCCGCCGACCGCGCAGAAGTCGGCGATGATCCCTCCAGCCGACGTCCAGCCGAAGCTGTAGTCGTCCATGATGATCGCGGCCTTCCGCCACCCGAGCTTCCGGTAGGCGATCTCGCCGATGCCGGCGTTCCACTGCGCGCCGTCACCGTGGTAGCGGAAGAGGTTCGGCGGTGCGATCTGCATCGTCGGGTCCTGCGACCCGGCGGTGCCGATGATGAACGTCTTGTCGGGATGGTCCTTGGCGTAGTTCGCGACCACGACCGCCTCGTCACCGGAGAGCGGGCCGACCATCACGTCCGCGTCGAGCTGCTCCATCAGGCGCCGCACTTCCTTGAGCGCGGTCGGAGCGGTGTCGTCGCCGCAGCCGTAGCCGACGATGTCGACCTTCGTCCCGCCGATGGTGATCCCGGTCATCCCGGCCGACGGCTTGTTCGGGTTCTTTGCCTTGCCGCCCGCGTACTTCGCGAGCGCTGCCTGCGCGCCGCCGATGTCGAGCTCGTACCCGAACGCAAACGCGCCCTTGCAGTCGCTCATGATCGCGAGCTTCACCCCCGGGGGCGTCGCCGCGATCGATGCGGAGACGGCGACCGTGGCCACGGCCGCCGTCGCGAGCAGCACCAGCAGCTTCCACTGCTGCCTGATCCGACTCATCTGTGAGTTCCTCCTCCTAATCGCGGTTTCCGTTGCTGAGACCACGTGCGCTCTCTCGTCGCCTGCTCCTTTCCTAGAGACTCGATCCACGGGCCATCGCGACCTTGCCTCCGCGGTTGCCGCGCACCGTGGCCCACACCCGTTCCCAGATCCCGAGCAGCCCGTCCGGGGAGACCACGACGATCGCGAGGAAGATCGCGCCGACGATGGTGTTGAAGCTGCCGCCGATCACGGGCAGGCCCGAGCTCGGGATGTTGTTGGTGACCTGGTTGTCGATGACGATGACCATGAAGGCGCCGAGCCAGGCTCCCTCGACGCGCCGAAGGCCGCCGATCACGGCCATCACGAGCAGCTGGATCGTGGCGGGCAGGCCGAGGTCGCCCGGCGCGACCTGACCCTGCCACCAGACGAGGAGGATGCCCGCGACCGCGGCGATGAACGCCGCCAGGCCGAAGGCCAGGGTCCGGTGCAGCGCGACGTTGTACCCGAGCGAGCTCATCCGCACCGGCTCGTCGCGGATCCCCTGCAGCACGAGCCCGAAGGGCGTCCTCAGGACGAACCGGATCAGGAGGTAGACCGCGACGGCGACGATGAGCGCGATGAAGTACAACCGCGTCCGGTCGTTCACCATGTCGCCGATGAACCCGGGCGTGTAGCGATTGACACCGGCGATCGGCGAGAAGCCTCCGAACTGCGTGACGGAGCCGAAGAAGAGGTTGGCGATCACGCCGCAGGTGAGCGTCAGCATCAGGAAGTAGATGCCGAGGCTCCTCGCCGCGAGCGCGCCGAAGAGGAGGCCGATGACGGTCGTGACGACGACGGCGAGCACGAGGCCGACGGTGGGATCCCAGCCGAGGGTGAGCCCCTTCGTCTCGCCGCCGGGGACGCGGGCGGTGACCATGTTGCCGAGCAGGTACGCGGCGATGCCGACGAGCGCCGTCTGCGCGAGCGAGATCATGCCCCCGTAGGCGGAGAGGAAGATGAGGCTGGCTGCGGCGATGCCGAAGATCAGCGTCTGGATCAGGATCGCGTCGAGCCAGTAGCTGCTGACGAGCCACGGTGCCGCGATCGCGAACGCGAGGACGAGTGCGCCGAAGCCGCGCTCGGTCAGCGCCTTCGGGCCGGCGCTCACGCGGAGCCCTCGCGTCCGAAGAGGCCGGTCGGGCGGAATGCGAGCACGAGCGCGAGGAGGACGAACGTCGACACGATCGAGTACTGCGTGCAGCAGCCGTCGTTGACGACCGGCAGATAGGCGGCGGAGAAGGCGAACACGAGCCCGTACAGCAGCGAGCCCGCGGCGGCGCCGAGCAGCGATCCCATGCCGCCGACGATGACGACGACGAGCGCGTTCAGGAGCCACTGGCCGTCCTGCCCGGAGGCGACCGTCGACTGCGAGCCGCCGACGACCGCTCCGATCCCGACGAGCGCCGAGCCGACGAGGAACGCGATCGCGAACGTGCGCTGGACGTTGACTCCGAGCGCAGCGGTCATCTGCCGGTCGTCGACGCCCGCGCGGATCACCATGCCGGTCCGCGTCCGGTACAGCCATGACCAGAGCACGACGCCGACCGCGACCCCGATGAAGAGCATGACGAGCCGGGCGAGCGAGTAGCGCACGTCCCACACGTGGAGGTCGACGAGCCGGTTCGTCCAGCCCGGCCACGTGAGCGTGACCCCGTTGCCGCCGAAGCGAACCGCACCCTCGGGAACCGAGCGCGGGAAGTGCGCGATGATCTGGTCGGCCACGATCACGGACACGGCGATCGTGATCAGCGCCTGCCGGAGATCCTGGCCCTGGTTCCAGCGGAGGAAGATCTGCTGGATCACGAGCCCGAACACCGCGATGCATGCGGCAACGACGAGCATCGGCACGACCCACTCCCACGTGTTCACCTCGGTGCCGGGGATCGTGAACCCCTGACCCGTCATCGTCTGCTGGATCTCGTACCCGATGTACCCGCCGAGCAGGTAGAAGGAGCCGTGGGCCATGTTGACGACGCGCATCAGCCCGAAGATCAGGGAGAAGCCGCTCGCGATGATGAACAGCAGGCCGGCGAACGTGACTGCGTCGAGGAGAACGCGCAGGAACGACCCGGGGTCGTCGATCGCCGAGCCGAAGTTCGTCGTCCGCCAGTCGCCGCCGACCCCGGTCGACTGCGTCGCGATCACGAGGACGAAGAGGACGGCGAAGAGGACGAGCGCGCCGACGAGCGCGCGGGGGGCGAGTCGGCGCAGGTCGACGTGGCCGAGCCGGAGTGACAGCACGGGACGACGCTACCAATCCGGCCCCGGCGTTTCAACCAAAAGGCTCGATAATCGATTATGGCGGGTCGGAGCGCCGCTCTCCCGGCCCCGCTTCCGGGCGCTCGCGCCGGCGCCGGCGCCGCGGTACGGTTGTGGTTGAGACCGAGAGGTGGAGGTGAGGTGACCATGGCTGAGACGACACGCATCGTCGTTCCCTACGAGTCGATGGATCCGCTCGCGATCGGCGCGACCGACGACGAGT
>VGCB01000118.1 GCA_016870235.1 Actinomycetota bacterium
TCGCCTCGGCCCGCGACGAGGAGGGCCTCCTCCTCGCCGGGCGCGCCGTCGTCCGCGCTCCGCGGTACGCCTTGCTCGAGGAGAAGAGCTTCGGCGAGAGGCTGGCAGTCCAGCGCTGGGTGCGCCCGTAGGGCCCGTTGCGGCCCGTCCGCCCGGCTGGGCGCGGCGCGCCGTGCACGTCAGCGGTCGAGGCGGCTCGACGGGCACAGATCCGTGAGCACGCAGTCGGCGCAGTGCGGTCGCCGAGCGTCGCACACGCGGCGCCCGTGCCAGATCAGCAGGTGCGGGAACCGGGCCCAGTCCGCGCGCGGGACGACGCGGACGAGGTCGCGCTCGATCCTGACCGGATCCTCGTTCCGGGTCAGGCCGAGCCGTTGCGAGAGCCGTCGCACGTGCGTGTCGACGACGATCCCCTGCGCGTGGCCGAGCTCGGCGGCGACGACGTTCGCGGTCTTGCGCGCGACACCGGGCAGCCGGAGGAGCTCCGGGAGCGTCCGCGGCACCTGCCCGTCGAACTCCTCGAGGAGCACGCGCATGGCGCCCCGTATCGATTTCGCCTTCTGCCGGTAGAACCCCGTCGCGAAGATCGCGCGCTCGAGCTCCTCCTGCGGCGCAGCGAGGTAGTCCTCCGGCCGCCTGAACCGTTCGAAGAGCGCGGGCGTGACCCTGTTGACGTTCGCGTCGGTCGTCTGCGCCGAGAGCATGACCGAGACGAGGAGCTCGAGATCGCTCTCGAACCGGAGCGCGATCTCGGCGTCACGATGGGCCAGTGCCAGCCGGTCGACAATCGGGCCGATCCGCTCCCGCCGCGAGCCGAGGCTGCGGCGGCGCGCCTCCGCGACATAGCTCCTGACCGGGCTTCGCTTGAAGCGGGCCGCTCCGGCCACGTCGCTCACGATCCTCCGGCCGCCACGCCGCGCCTCTGCTCCGCCGGGCTCACGCCGACCTGCGCTCCTCGAACTGCGCCATCGCCTCGTCGGCGGGGATCGGCTCCCGGAGCGCGTGCCGGACGAGCCACTCGAGGTCGGGACAGCCCGTCCGCTCGAGCGTCTCGATCGCGGCGCCGACGTCGTAGTCGGTCGCGACGTGCTCGACACCCGGGCCGAGGAGCAGCCAGAACGCCGCCGCACGCCCCTGGTACGGCGCCCCGACGCTACCGGCGTTGACGACGCGCAGGCCGCCCGCGAGCGTCCGGTCGTACTGGACGTGGACGTGGCCGCAGACGACCACGTCGGCGTCGACCGGCCCGAGCTCCCGCTCCATCTCGGCCTCGGGGGTGAGCGTCGTCAGGATCGGCATGTCGGACGAGGGGACGGCATGGCAGAAGAGGACGCGCCCGAGCCCCCGCACGGCGACGTGCTCGGTCAGCGGCCATTCCCGCACCCGCTCCCGCTGGTCGGCCGTCAGCAGCTCGGCGCACCACGCCGAGCGGTCGGGAAACGCCCCTCCCGCCGGCGTCGCCGTCACCTCCCGATCGCCGTTCCCGCGCACGAATCGCACCCGGCTCCCGAGCGCCTCGAGGCGCTCGAGGCACGCGCGAGGGAGCGGGCCCGCGACGACGTCACCGCCGCAGACCACGAGGTCGGCGTCGGCGAGCCGCGGGTCGGAGAGCACCGCGTCGAGCGCGGGCAGGTTGCCGTGGACGTCGTAGAGGGCGGCGACGCGCCGCACCGGTGCGGTCATCTCATCTCTCCCATTCCGCCGGCTCGAAGTCGGACGGCGGCCCCGGATCGAGCAGCGCCGTGCCGGCACAGGCGACGCCCAGGAGCGGGCACCCCTGGCACGCGTAGGCGCTCGGACGCGCGCGGATCTCCCCCGCCGTCACGCGCGCGATCGCGGCGGCGACGACCTCCGTGAGGCGCCCGCGATCGGACGCGCGGTACACGGTCGACACCGGCGTGTCCGGCGCCTCCAGGAAGTGGTAGACGACCTCGGCCTCCTCGGCGCCGGCGAGGAGGCACACGAGCGCATACACCGTCCGCTGGAGCTCGTACTCCTCCTCGACGATCTCGTGCGGCGTCTTCCCTTCCAGCAGGTTCGTCTTGTAGTCGAGGATCAGAGCCCGCGGCCCGTCCCGCCACAGCACGTCGAGCCGCCCGCGCAGGAGCACTCCCTCGACCTCGAACGTGAACGGCCGTTCCGGCCTGGCGCCGCCGAGCGCAGCGATCCGGCGGGCGAGATCGGAGGAGCAGTAGGCCTCGACGTGGCGCCGGACGCGCGCGAGCTCGTCCTCGGTGATCGCCGGGTACCACCCGCGAACCGTCTCCTCGAGCCAGACGGGATCGGGCCGCTCGGGCCGGTCGAGGTCGACGAGCTCGAGCACGCGGTGCACCGCGTCGCCGTGCTCGGTCGCGAGCAGTCCGTCGAACGCCGCCTCCTCCGACCGCGTCGGGCCGCCGCGAACGGGCCGCATCCCGGCGACCCGCTCCGCCCAGAACCGGAGCGAGCACCGCTCGAAGAGCGCGATCGCGCTGAAGGAGAGACGGCGCGGGGCGACGTGAGGCGCCGCCGCGAGCGCGGCGAGCTCGTTGAGGACGACCGACGGCGTCGGGCTCGCAACCGGGATCTCGCCGAAGAGCGCCAGCTGCCCGGAGGGAAGCTCGACGGGCTCGGGCTCCGGCTCGCTCCCCGCGGCAGAGGCGGCAGCACCCGGGGCCTCGGCCGGGTCGAACCGACCGGCCCGGAGGAGGAATCGCGCCTCCGCGCGCGCGATCTCGACCGGATCGCCCGCCTCGGCCGGGAGCTCCGCGATCTCGAGGCGCCGCAGCACCCAGGAGATCGGCGTGTCCCGCTCGCGCTCGGACCCGTCGTCGACGGCCCCCGAGACGATCAGCCGGTCGATCGCCCGGGTCATCGCCACGTAGTAGAGGCGGAGCCGCTCCGCCCGCTCCTGCGCCGCGCTCTCGGCCCGCACCGCCTCGTAGTCGAAGACGCCGGAGCGGTCGCCGCTCGCTGGATCGACCGCACGGAAGCCGAAGCGCCCGTCGGCCAGCGCGACGATCTCATCCGGATCGCTGACCGCGCCGGTGTCCCGCCCCGCGTCGGCGACGACGACGACCTTGAACTCGAGGCCCTTCGCAGCGTGGATCGTGAGCAGCCGTACCGCCTCGGCGCCCTCCTCCTCGGCCATCGCCTCGAGCTCCTTCGACCCGAGCGCCTCCTGATCGCGGACGAAGCGGACGAAGCCCTCGATGTCGCGCCCCCGGAGGGCCTCGTACGAGCGCGCGAGGCGCGCGAGCTTGCGGAGGTTCGCGTACCGCCGCCGGCCGTCCCAGCGGGTGAGGACGGCGAGGTCGTAGTCGTGCTCGACCAGGATCTGCTCGCAGAGGCGCTCGAGCCCCGCGCGCTGCGAGAGGACGACGAGGCGCTCGTACCGCTGCTTGAACGCGCGGATCAGGCGCACGTCCTCGGCCGCGAGGTCGGGCGGCAGCGCACGCTCGATCCCCGAGAAGAGCGGGCGGCGGCTCGCGGCGCGGCGGATGCTGACGAGCGCGTCGTTCGAGACGCCGACGAGCGGCGAGGCGAGCACGCTCGTCAGCGCCTCGTCGTCGTAGCGGTTCTGGAGGAGCCTGAGGTAGGCGAGCAGGTCGGCGACCTGCTGCTGACCGAAGTAGCCGCGGCCGGTCGAGCGGAACGTCGCGAGGTCGAGGCGGCGGAGCTCCTCCTCGTACCACTCCGCGTCCGTGCCCGCGGCGAAGAGGAGGACGATCTCGCCGGGGGTGGCGGCGCCGGTGTCGACGAGCTCGCGGATCCTGCGAGCGATGTGACGGGCCTCCCCTCGTCGCCAGTGCTCGCCCGTGTCGCGATGCGAGGCCTTGTCGGTGACGAGGAGCTCGACAGGGTGGCCGAAGACCGGGTCCGGGAACTCGCCGGACGCGGTCAGCGGCTGGAACTCGTCGCCGAACTCGTCCGAGAACAGGTGGTTGACCGCAGCCAGCACCTCCGGCCGGGAGCGGTAGTTCCGCCGCAGCGCGAGGAGGCGCGGCGCCGAGGCCCGCCGCTCGCGGAAGACGCCGACGTCGGCGTGACGGAACCCGTAGATCGACTGGAACTCGTCGCCGACGAAGAACCGCTCGACGTCGTCGCCCGCGGTGATCAGGTCGACGATCTCGCACTGGAGCCGATTCGTGTCCTGGAACTCGTCCACCATCACGAGCCGGAAGCGCTGCGACTCGGCGCGGCGGACGTCCTCGTGATCGCGCAGGAGCGTACGGGTCGCAAGCTGGAGGTCTTCGAAGTCGACCGCCGACTCGCGACGCTTCGCCTCCGCGTACTCGCGGGCGAAGCGGTCGAGCAGGTCCTGGAGCAGGTCGCGGTCGGCCGCTGCGAGCTCCTCCAGCGCGGCGCGCTCGAGCGCCCTGCGCGCCTCCTCGAACGACGCGGCCCGCTCGCCCCGGCTGCGGAAGGCACCGAGGTCGGTGAGACGCTCGGGCACCGCCCCGGCCTCGACGACGCGGAGCGCCTGCTCGGCGTTCTGCCGCTGCGTCGGCGTCGCCTTCACGTCGCCGGCGAGACAGCGCGCCGCCTCGACGAACGCGGCGACGACCGACTCGAAGGACGGCCGCACGCCGAGCTCGAGGACGAGATCGCGCCCGGCCGATCGCAGCGTCTCGTAGACGCCGGTCAGCATCCGCCTGAGCCCGGCTGCCCCGTAGGTCGCGAGCAGCCGGAGCCGCTCCGGCTCGCCGCTCGCGCAGAAGGCCGTCAGAGCGCGCTCGAACGCCTCCCCCCGCAGAACGGCCGACCCTGGGTCGTCCAGCTCCCGGAACCGGGGATCGAGACCGACCGGGAACGGATGCGCCTTGAGGACGCGGTTGCAGAAGCCGTGGATCGTCGAGATCCACGCGCCGTCGAGATCGCGGGCGAGGTCGGGACGCCCGCGGTCGAGCAGCGCGCCCCGAATGCGCGACCGGAGCTCGGCCGCGGCCTTCCGCGTGTAGGTGATCACGAGCACCGAGTCGACGTCGAGGCCGCCCTCGCAGACGGCACGGACGAACCGCTCGACGAGCACCGACGTCTTGCCGGTGCCGGCGCCCGCGGAGACGAACACCTCGCCCGTCGCCTCGACCGCCTCGAGCTGCTCGGGATTGAGGCGCGCGGGGGTCTCGATCGTCGTCATGCCCGCTCCACCCGGCACATCGTCCAGAGGTCGCACCAGGCCGGACAGCCGTCGTTCTTGGGATCGTGGCGGACGTCGCCCGCGCGGATGCGCTGCGCGAAGGTCGCCGCGCGCTCGCGCGCCGTCTCGGCCTGCGCCCAGAACGCGTCGTCGTCGAGATAGTCGTTGCGCTGATAGCCGGGGAGCTGCTCGGCGGCGCTCTGGCGGAGCATCCCCCTCGTCACCCGCTTCCCCGAGAGCGCCCGATACACGCCTCCGAGCGGCTCGACGCCGACGAGGTCGCGGAGGACGAGCATGTACAGCGGGATCTGAAGGCGGAACTCGCGCTCGATGTCTCGCGCCGAGTGCGCGCTCTTGCCCGACTTGTAGTCCTGCACGATGCCGCTCGCGCTGTAGGGGTCGATGTCGACCCGGTCGATCTGCCCCGAGAGCGTGAGCCCGTCGCCCACTGGAAGGCCGCGCTGGAGCTCGGGGGCAGCGCGGTCGGAGCCGAAGCTCACCTCGAGCCGTCGCGGGACGAGCTCGAGCTGCGACGACGCCTCGTCGCGGACGAACCCCTCGAGATCCCGCAGGAGCCCCTGCCGTAGCTCCGCCGCCTGGAGGCCGGTGAGGTCGATGCGGACGCCGGAGGTGAGAGCGTCGTCGAGGCAGCGCCGCATCAGGTCGAGCCCCTGCTGCTCGAGCTCCGGCGTCAGCAGATCGACTCCGAGCTCCTTCGGCAGCGCCTGGTAGAAGCGGTGAAGCGCCGTGTGGGCAACCTGCCCCCGCAGCATCGCGTCGGGCTCGGCGTCGATCGTCTTCGGAGAGATCAGTCGCTCGAACAGCCAGGCCGAGGAGCAGTCGGCGAAGCGCTCGAGCTCCGTCACCCCGAACGTCGTCCGTTGCGACAGCCACTCGAGGTTGGCCGGGCTCTGCAGGCGCGTCGGTCGGGCGAATGCGGAGAGCGCGCGGTCGAGCCGCCGCGACCAGGCGTTGGCGGCGGCGAGGTCGCGGGCGGAGGCGCGGTCGTCGGCGGCGATGCGCGCCAGCGCACGAAGGCGCTCGCGCTCGGTCGGCGCGTCCTCGATCGGCCAGGTCAGCGCGGAGAGCGCTCGCCGGCGCGTCCAGCGGAGCACGTCGTCGGACGCATAGATCCCGCAGACCTCGTGCCAGAACGGGCTCGGCTGCAGCGGCGCGCCGTCGTCGTTCGCCGCCTCGCGGACGAGCACGAGCCTGCGGTGTGGACGCGTGCAGGCGGTGTAGAAGAGGTACCGGTCGCGATCGACGGGATCGGGCCGCTCGAGCCGGGCGTCGAGCGCTACGCGGAGCTCGTCGTCGAGGAACGGCGAGCCGCGGCCGCGCCGCGGCAGCGATCCCTCCTCGAGCCCGAGGACGAAGACGGTGTCGAACCGCCGCGTCCGGACGCGAGCGAGGTCGAGGACGACCACCTGCCCCGGGCGATCCGCCGGACCTTGCCGGACGGGCTGGCGCTCGAGCGCCTGGAGGACGTCCTCGCGCCCGATCTCCCGGCCCCATCGGGCCTCGAGCAGGCGGAGCTCGTCGAGGAGCCCGAGCACGCTCTGGAAGGCGCGCAGATCGGCGGCGAGCTCGTCGCTCGCCTGCCGCTGGTCGAGCCCATGAGCCGACGCGATCATCGTCCGGCACGCCCTGCCGACGACGTCGAGCGGAGGCTCCGACGAGCGGACGAGGTCGAGCAGCGGCAGGGGCGCGCCGCGGTGCCGCTCCGCCTCCTCCGTGACGCGATCGCCGTCAGCGACCGCCCGCCCGCGGAGCCTGCCCTCGACGAAGTCGACGGCCGCACGGCCGAGCCCGCTGTACAGCGAGCGAAGGAACGCGAAGAGCTCGCCGCGGGTCCCTCCGCGCCATGCGAACCGCAGAAGCCCGAGGAGCGAGGCACCGAACGGTGTCTGCGGGAGCCGCAGCGGCTCGTCGATCGCGTAGGGGATCTCGAAGGTCGAGAAGACGGTCTCGAGCGGGACGCGCCACCGCTCGACCGACTCGACGACGACGGCGATCTCCTCCCCGGCAGTGCCGGCCCGGAGGAGCGAGGCGACCTCGTCGCCGACGAGCTCGAGCGTCCCGCGCGTGCCGGCGCCCTCGAAGAAGCGGATCGCCCCGTCGATCGCGGGCGGCGCCGGCGCCTGATCGGCGAACAGGTACCGCTCGAGATGGGCGATCGGCCCCGGTAGATGCTCGGCGCTCCGTGGCGGGAGCTCGACGATCGGCCCGGTCAGCCGCGTCAGGTCGTCGGCCGTCCGTCGGAGCGAGGCGAAGACCCGCCGCCCCGGCTCGTACGGAAGCGACACCGTGACCTCGACCCGTGCCGCGAGCGCCTCGACGAGCGCCCACTCCGCCGCGGTCAGGTCCTCGAAGCCGTACGCGAAGATCGGGCACCCGCCCCACGCGTCGAAGCTCGCGCGCAGCCGCTCGACGGCGCGGCGGCGCACGCCGTCGCGATCGGCCAGCTCGAGGCGCGAGA
>VGCB01000119.1 GCA_016870235.1 Actinomycetota bacterium
GGCCGGGCCGGACGCGCTCGCCGAGCTCCCGCCAGGTCTCGCGCAGCTGCCGCTTGACCCGGTTGCGATCGACCGCCGGGCCCACCGCGCGCGGGACGGCGAGGCCGAGGCGAGGGGCGCCCTCGGGGTCGTCCTCGCGCGGGAACCAGTGGAGCGTCAGATAGCGGGAGGAGACGGACCGGCCGAGCCGGTAGACGGTGTCGAAGTCCCGCGAGCGGGACAGACGGTACCGGCGCTCCACGACCCGGGCGCTCAGGCGGAGAGCAGCTTCCGTCCCTTGGCGCGGCGCCGCTTCAGGATCGCGCGGCCGGCTCGCGTGGCCATGCGCGCACGGAAGCCGTGCTTGCGCTTGCGGCGACGGACGTTTGGTTGATAGGTGCGCTTCACGGGTCTCGGACTGCTCCTGTCGGCACGGATGACTCTGGCCGCGGCGGGCACGGCGGGCGCTGGGTGCCCGACACGTGCGCGCCGAGCGAGGAGTATAGACCACCGGCTTCGTCAACCGGTTTTCCACAGCTCGGTCGGCGGGCGCGAGGTCGGAAAATCGCTGCACGAGGGGCCTGCGACTCCTTCCGAGCGCGCGTTCTCCACGATCTTTTCCACATCTGTGGATTCTCTTGTTGGATCTGCTTTTTCCCTGGAAAACGGGCGTTTTCTCTCGCCGGGCCGGTCGCGGCGGACGCCCTGGGCGGACGGAAGAAGCGTTGCTATGCTCGCCTCCCGACACTGCGGAAGGAGCCTCGGAGGCGCGTGGAGCACCCTGACGAGTTGAGTCCCGAGGGCCTGTGGTCGGAGCTTTCCACACGCCTCCGGGAGACCCTGAACGAGACGACCTACGCGACGTGGTTCGCAGAGGTCGGCGCCGGTGAGCTCGACGACGAGTCGTTCTCGCTCGAGGTGCCGAACGACTTCACGCGCGAGTGGATCGAAGGACGCTTCCTGGCGCTGATCCGCGCCGCCGCGTGCGACATCGCCGGGCGGGAGCTCCGCGTCACCCTCGCGGTTCGTCGCGACGAGCCGGTCGCCGCCCGGGCGCCGGTCGCCGCGCGCGAGCGCGAGCCCGACTCCCAGTCGGGACAGAACCCGAAGTACACGTTCGACAACTTCGTGATCGGCTCCTCGAACCGGTTCGCGCACGCGGCGGCGCTCGCCGTCGCCGAAGCGCCGGCGCAGGCGTACAACCCGCTCTTCATCTACGGCGGCACCGGGCTCGGCAAGACGCACCTGCTGCAGGCGATCGGCGCGTACGTGAGCGAGCACTCCCGGCGGTCGACGACGCGGTACGTGACGAGCGAGACGTTCATGAACGACTTCATCAACTCGCTCCGGGACAAGCGCATCGAGGGGTTCAAGCAGCGCTACCGCACCTACGACCTGCTTCTGATCGACGACATCCAGTTCTTCGAGAGCAAGGAACGAATCCAGGAGGAGTTCTTCCACACGTTCAACACCCTGTACGAGACAGGGAGCCAGATCGTGATCTCCTCCGACCGGCCGCCGAAGGAGATCGCGACGCTCGAGGAACGCTTGCGCTCCCGCTTCGAGTGGGGCTTGATCACCGACATCCAGCCCCCCGACCTCGAGACGCGGATCGCGATCCTCCGCAAGAAGGTCGCGAACGACGGGATCGCGACCGACACCGACGTGCTCACCTTCATCGCCGGACGGGTCTCCTCGAACATCCGGGAGCTCGAGGGCGCGCTCACCCGGGTCGTCGCGTTCTCCTCGCTCACCGGCCTCTCGGCCGACGTCGACCTCGCCGAGGAGGTGCTCCGCGACCTCTTCCCGGAGGGTGACGCGCGGCCCGAGGTGACGATCTCCGTGATCCAGAACGCCGTCTGCGAGCGGTTCGGGCTCAGCGTCAACGAGCTCGTGAGCCCGAAGCGGTCGCACGCGATCAGCTATCCGCGACAGGTCGCCATGTACCTGTCCCGCGAGCTCACCGACGCGTCGTTGCCCAAGATCGGCAAGGAGTTCGGCGGTCGCGACCACACCACCGTCATGCACGCGACCTCCAAAATCACGCGCCTGATCGGTGAGGACAGGTCTGTGTACAACCTCGTCCAGGACCTCACAACCCGCATCAAGCAGGTGCGAACAACCTCGGGACTGGACGTCCGGTGAGGCCCGGGATGGGGGACCGGTGGACAACCTCGGCCGTTCGTGCACAGGTGCGATCCCGCGTGAACGCAGGGCGGAGCGCCGTCTTCCCCATCGTCCACACTCCTTACGAACTACTACGAGAGGTTCTCTAAGGAAATGATGGAAACAGAGGCCAGCGTCGGGAGCGACGTGAAGCTCACCTGCAGCAAGGACGCCCTCGTGGCAGCGCTCGGCACGGTCACCCGCGCGGTCTCGAGCCGCGGCTCCGTGCAGGTGCTCGCAGGCGTCCTGCTGCGTGCCGAGGACGGGATGCTCCACCTGGCGGCGACGGACATGGAGCTCTCGCTTCGCACCTCGATCCCGGCCGACGTCCACGCGGAAGGAGCGGTCGTCGTCCCGGGCAAGCTGCTCACAGACCTCGCGCGCCTGCTTCCGACCGACGAGGTCACGGTCGAGCATCGCGCCGACGAGGGCACCGCTCAGCTCAGCTGCGGCTCTCACACGTCGCGCCTGAACGTCTTCGCGGCCGAAGACTTCCCGCGACTGCCGAGCATCGAGGTGGGGCTGCACGAGGTCGAGGCGGCCTCGTTCGCGCAGACGGTCGAGCGCGTCTCGCGATCGGCCTCGCGGGACGAGTCGCGGCCCGTGCTGACGGGCATCCTCGTGCGCTTCGAGGGGACGACGCTGGTGATGGCGGCAACCGACTCGTACCGGCTCTCGGTGAAGTCGACGGAGCTCGAGTCGCCCGGCCCGGAGCTCGAGGCGATCATCCCCGCCCGCGCGCTCGCCGAGGTGACGCGGCTCGCCGGGGCGGCGGAGACGGTCAAGCTCGGCGTGAACCAGAACCACGTCGTGTTCGGCCTCGCCGACGTCTGGCTGACGACGCGCCGCATCGACGGGCAGTTCCCGAACTACAAGCAGCTGATCCCCGAGTCGTACGACGTCGTGATGTCGCTGCCGCGCGGCGAGGTCCTCGACGTCGTCCGTCGCGCCGCCGTGATGGCGCAGCGGAACACGCCGCTGCGGCTCCGCTTCGCGCAGGGCGAGCTGGCGATCTCGGCGCAGAGCCAGGACGTCGGCGAGACGCGGGAGTCGTTGCCGGCTCCCTACACCGGCGCTCCGCTCGAGATCGGGTTCAACGCCGACTTCCTCCGCGACGGCCTCGAGGCGGTGCAGGCGGATACGGTCGAGCTGAAGCTGATCAACCCGCTCCGGCCCGGCCTGATCACGTCGGCCGGGGACAGCTTCTCGTACCTGATCATGCCGATCCGGCTCGCCGGCTGATCGTCGGCGACGTCACGCTTCGCGACGTCAGGTCGTACGCCGGGCTCGAGCTCCGGCTCGAGCCCGGGCTCGTCCTCGTGACCGGCCCGAACGGCGCCGGCAAGACGAACCTCCTCGAGTCGCTGCACGTGGCGACGCAGGGATTCTCGCCGCGGACGCGGAGCGACGCGCTGCTCGTGCGCCACGGCGCGGCCGAAGGCAGGATCTCGGTCAGCGGCCTGCGCGGCACGGTGCCGGTCGAGACGGACGTGGTCGTCAGCCGCACCGAGCCGAAGCGCGTGCGGCTGAACGGCGCCGCCGTCCGCTCGGTCGAGCAGCTGCGCAGCGAGATCGCGACGCTCGTCTTCACGCCCGATCGTCTCGCCGTCGTCAAGGGCGGGCCCGCCGCCCGCCGGGCGTACTTCGACCGCGCGCTCGGGCGCCTGCTGCTGATTCGGGCAACGCTTCCGACCGAGTACGGCGCGGCCGTGGGGCAGCGGAACGTCGCCCTCCGCCGCGTCGCGGCCGGGGTGTCTTCGCGGGACGCGCTCGCGCCGTGGACGGCGCAGGTCGCGGACATCGGCACCGCGCTCGTCCACGCGCGCCGGGAGGCGATCGCGCTCCTCGACCCGGTGTTCGCGGAGCGGGCCGAGGAGCTCGGGCTCGCCCGGGCCGGCCTCCGGTACGACCCCGAGCCGCCGACCACCGCCGCGTTCGAGGAACGACTCGAGCGCGACCTGGAGCGCGGGGCGACGGGCCTGGGCCCGCACCTCGACGAGATCGCGATCACCGCCGACGCCCGCGACCTGCGGACGCTCGGCTCCCAGGGCGAGCAGCGCCTCGCGGTGCTGTCGCTCCTGCTCGCCGAGGCGGCGCTGATCGCCGATCGCCGCGGCGTGCCGCCGCTCGTCCTCCTCGACGACGCGCTGTCCGAGCTCGACGGCGACCGCCGCCGCCGGCTCAGTGAGCGGATCGGCACCCACGGTCAGGCCGTCGTCACCGCGACGGGGGCGGAGGCGCTCCCGCTCGCGCCGGCCCAGCTCCTGGTCGTCTCGCCCGGCCGGGTGGAGCGCGGCTGATGGAGCGCCTCTACCGGAGCGTCCGCGGCGTCCTCGGCGCCGCCGGCGTGCCCGACGCCGACACGCTGTCCGAGATCGCCGCCGCGTGGCCGGCCTGCGTGGGCGACGCGATCGCCCGGCACGCCTGGCCGCTGCGTCTGAGCCGCGACGGGACGCTGCGCGTCGCCTGCTCCTCGGCCATCTGGGCCTTCGAGCTCGGCCGCATGGGGCCGGAGCTCCTCGAGTCGCTGCGCGCGCGGCTCGGCGATGCGGCGCCGTCCGCGCTCCGCTTCGCGCCGGGGCCCGTGCCCGAGCCGGACGTGCTCCCTGCGGAGACGCCGGCTGCTGCGCCCGCGCCCTCGCCGGGAGACCGCGATGCGGCGACCTCGCTCGCGGCCTCGATCGCCGATCCGGAGCTCCGCGAGATCGCCCGCCGAGCGATCGCGGCGAGCCTCGCCAGGCGCACCGACGACCGGGCGTTCTGATATACTTGACCGACACCAAAAAAGCCCTGATTTGCAGGGCTTTTTCAGCATGACAGAGACCTCCTACACCGCAAAGGACATCACCGTCCTCGAGGGCCTCGAGCCGGTCCGGCTGCGCCCGGGCATGTACATCGGCTCGACGGGCCCGAGGGGCCTGCACCACCTCGTGTACGAGGTCGTCGACAACGCCGTCGACGAGGCGCTCGCGGGGCACAACGACCTGGTCGACGTCACGATCCACCCGGAGAACTCGATCACGGTCAAGGACGCCGGCCGCGGGATCCCGGTCGACATGGTCGAGGATCAGGGTCTCTCGGCGCTGACCGTCGTCCTCACCAAGCTCCATGCCGGCGGGAAGTTCGGCGGCGAGGGCTACAAGGTCTCGGGCGGCCTACACGGCGTCGGCGTCTCGGTCGTCAACGCGCTCTCGGAGTGGCTCGTCGCGACCGTCTGTCGCGACGGCAAGCTCTACCGGCAGTCGTTCGCGCGCGGTGTACCCGACGGCGGGCTCGAGGTCGTCGGCACGTGCGACAAGGCCGAGACCGGCACGACGATCTCGTTCCTTCCCGACGCCGAGGTCTTCGAGGAGCTCGAGTTCGCCGCGCCCACGCTCTCGCAGCGCCTGCGCGAGACGGCGTTCCTCACGCGCGCCCTGCGGATCACGCTGCGCGACGAGCGGGCCGGCGGTCGGACGGAGGAGTTCCACTACGAGGGCGGCATCCGCGACTTCGTCTCGCACATCAACGCCAACAAGGACCCGCTCCACAAGCAGGTCGTGTACTTCGACGGCAGCGCCGACGACACGCAGGTCGAGATCGCGATGCAGTGGAACGCCTCCTACACCGAGTCCGTCTTCACCTTCGCGAACAACATCAACACGACCGAGGGCGGCACGCACCTCCAGGGCTTCCGCTCGGCCCTCACGCGCACCGTCAACGCCTATGCGCGGCAGGAGGGGCTGCTGAAGGAGAAGGAGGAGAACCTCGAGGGCGAGGACATCCGCGAAGGGCTCGCGGCCGTGATCTCGGTGAAGCTGCGGAACCCCCAGTTCGAGGGCCAGACGAAGACGAAGCTCGGAAACCCGCCCATCGCGGGCCTGGTCGAGAAGACGGTCAACCTCAAGCTGGGCGAGTTCTTCGAGGAGAACAAGACCGAGGCGCGCCAGATCGTGAACAAGGCGATCCAGGCAGCGCGCGCGCGGCAGGCAGCGCGGAAGGCGCGCGAGCTGACGCGGAAGAGCGCGCTCGGGAACTCGTCGCTCCCCGGGAAGCTCGCCGACTGCACGATGAAGGACTCCGACTCGGCCGAGCTCTACATCGTCGAGGGCGACTCCGCCGGCGGCTCCGCCAAGCAGGCGCGCGACCGCACCTACCAGGCGATCCTGCCGCTTCGCGGGAAGATCATCAACAGCGAGAAGAACCGCATCAACAAGGTGCTCTCGAACAACGAGATCCAGGCGATGATCACCGCGATCGGCACCGGCTTCGGCGACGAGTTCGACATCGCGAACCTGCGCTACGGGCGGATCATCGTGATGACCGACGCCGACGTCGACGGCTCGCACATCCGGACGCTCGTGCTCACGTTCCTCTACCGCACGATGCCGCAGCTGTTCGAGTTCGGGCACATCTACATCGCCGTGCCACCGCTCTACAAGGTCAAGCTCGGCTCGAAGGAGATGTACTTCGAGAAGGACGCGCAGCTCGACGAGCTCCTCGTGCGCGAGCGGGTCAAGGACATGGCGGTGACCGACAGGGACGGCCAGGCGACCACCCTGACCGAGGCGCGCTGGCAGAAGCTCTCACGCGCGACGGCCGAGCTCGACGCCTGGCAGGCGAAGCTCGGCGACGAGTTCCCGATCGTCGCCGACCTCGTGGTCGAGCACCGAATCGTCGAGGCCGAGGCGGGCGACGCCGCCGCCGCCCAGAAGCTGATCGAGTCGATGCCGCCGAACGGGTTCGAGCTGAGCGTGACCGAGCGGCTCGAGGACAGGCTCGTGGTCAAGATCGTCGAGACCGAGACGAGCGCCGCCCGCAGCTTCGTGCTGCCGTCGTCGCTCCTCGCCTCGCCGAGCTACGAGGGGCTCCGCAAGGCGTACGCCCGCGCGGCCGAGATCGTCGGCAGGCCACCGTTCACGGTCGCCTACGGCGACAAGACCGCGACGGCGACCTCGTATGGGGCGCTGCGAGCGGCCGCCCTCGACCTCGCGAAGAGGGGCATGCAGATCTCGCGCTTCAAGGGCCTCGGGGAGATGAACCCCGAGCAGCTGTGGGAGACGACGATGGATCCCGCGCGCCGCATGCTGATGCAGGTCGAGGTCGACGACGCAGCCGCCGCCGACCAGGTGTTCACGATGCTGATGGGCGACGCGGTCGAGCCGCGGCGACTCTTCATCGAGCAGAACGCCCGCGCCGTGAGATTCCTCGATGTCTGACGTCCTCGAGCCGCTCGGCCCGGGCCGCGTCGAGCCCCGCGAGCTCGAGCTGGAGATGCGCTCGAGCTACCTCGACTACGCGATGAGCGTGATCGTCGGCCGCGCGCTGCCCGACGTCCGCGACGGCTTGAAGCCCGTGCACCGTCGCGTGCTGTGGGCGATGAACGAGGCAGGCCTGCAGCCGAACCGTCCGTACCGCAAGAGCGCCACCGTCGTCGGTGACGTGATGGG
>VGCB01000120.1 GCA_016870235.1 Actinomycetota bacterium
GTTCCAGGCCTTCGACACGGAGGGAAGCGGCCGTCGGCTGCTCGACGACTACGGCCTCAGCTTCGGGCACCCGCACTTCTCGGCGGCGACCACGACCGCGGGCGCGCGCACGCGACGGCGCGTGACCGTCAGCCTCTGTGGCGATCCGCGCGGTGGCTCGCCCATGCATCGGGTCGCCCTCCTCGGCGACGACCAGGAGGGACGGACGCGGTTGGAGCGGCTCGGGTTCTCCGTCCGTCCGGCCCGTAAGGGAAGCGATGGTTGGCGCTACGAGAGCGCGCACTCCGATCTGGGACGGCTCCAGGAGGTCGTCGGCGTGCTGGAGCGCGAGCTCGACGCCACCACCCGCTACACGGCGCGCGTCGCCGCCTGCACGACCCCGTCCGGGAAGGAACGGAACGCACTGCCGTTCATGCCCGCCTCCGCCGTCCGCCCCGGGATGCTGATGGCCGCCGAGGACGGCGAGCTCGATCTCGTCGTCGCCGTGGAGGACGTCGAGCTGGACGTGCCGGTCTACGACATCGATGTGGAACGGACACACAACTTCGTCGCCAACGGGATCGTCACCCACAACTCGATCTACGCGTTCCGCGGCGCCGACGTCCGCAACATCCTCGACTTCGAGCGTGACTTCCCGGGCGCCGAGTCGATCGCGCTCGAGCAGAACTACCGCTCCACGAACGCGATCCTCGCCGCCGCCAACGCGGTCATCGACCACAACCGCGACCGCAAGCCGAAGCGGCTCTGGTCGGAGCTGGGGGACGGCGAGCCGGTGGAGGTCGTCGAGGTCGAGGACGAGCACGCCGAGGCCCGCTTCGTCGCCGCCGAGATCGCCCGGCGCGTCGAGGAGGGCATGTCGGCCCGGGAGGTCGCGGTCTTCTACCGCACGAACGCGCAGTCGCGCGTGCTCGAGGACGTGCTCGTCCGGCAACAGATCCCGTATCAGGTGATCGGGGGCCCGCGGTTCTACGAGCGCGCCGAGGTCAAGGACGCGATCGCGTACCTGAGCGTGCTCAACAACCCGAGCGACGCGGTCTCGCTGATGCGGATCGCGAACCGGCCGCGGCGCGGGATCGGCGACACGTCGATCCAGCGGCTGGTGACGCGGGCCGACGCCCTGGGGCTCTCGCTCTGGGAGGCGATGGCCGACCCGGAGTCGGCCGGGGTCGCCAGTGCCGGCGCCAAGGCCGTGCGCGCGTTCCGGATGATGATGGAGTCGCTGATGGCCGCCTCGCAGGAGCTCGAGGTCGACGAGCTGGTCGAGGCCGTGCTGCAGCGGAGCGGCACGATCGAGGCTCTCGAGGCCGAGCGCACGATCGAGGCGCGCGGCCGCATCGAGAACCTCGAGGAGCTCGTGGGCGTCGCCAAGGAGTACTGCGAGCGGACGGACGAGCCGACACTCGCCGCCTTCCTCCAGGAGATCTCGCTCGTGTCCGACCAGGACGAGCTCCGCGACCGCGAGTCGCAGGTGACGCTGATGACGATCCACAACGCGAAGGGGCTCGAGTTCCGCGCCGCGTTCCTGATCGGGATGGAGGAGGGGATCTTCCCGCACTCGCGCTCGATCGAGGACAACGAGATCGAGGAGGAGCGGCGCCTCGCCTACGTCGGCATGACCCGCGCGATGGAGCGGCTCGTGATGACGCACGCGATGGCGCGGTCGCTCTGGGGCCGGCGGGAGTACAACCTCGCCTCGCGGTTCCTCGACGAGCTGCCGGCCGAGGTGGAGCGGGAGCGGCTCCGGCCGTCGTCCTGGTCGGGGTACGCGTCGCCGCGGCAGCAGGCGGCATCCGTGCCGGCGGCGGGTGGGCCGGGACTGGCCGGGGGAGGGCGGCGCGCCCGCGGGCGCGGCACGTCGGAGTCGTTCTCGACCGGCGACTCGGTGCGGCACAAGACCCACGGCGAGGGCGTCGTCACCCGGGTGGAGCCCGGAGGCCTCGTCACCGTGCGGTTCGCGGGCGACAGCGCCGAGCGGAAGCTGATGCTCGAGTACGCGCCGCTGGAGCGGATCTGATGGCCGTGCGGATCCGGACCGCCCGGACGCTCGAGGAGTACAGGCTCGGGATCTCGGTCATCGGTCACTACTTCAACTGGAGCCCGGACGACGCGGAGGCGGGGGACTTCGCGAAGCTCATCCCGTTCGAGCGGACGCACGTTGCGGTCGCGGACGGCTCGATCGTGGGTGGGGCGGCGTCGTTCCCGCTCCGGCTCACCGTGCCCGGTGGGGTCGTCCCGTGCTCCGGCGTCACGGTGGTCGGCGTGCAGCCGACGCACCGGCGGCAGGGGATCCTCTCGAGGATGGAGGACGTGCAGCTCCGCGCCGCCCGGGAGGACGGTGAGCCGATCGCGGCGCTGTGGGCCTCCGAGGAGACGATCTACGGCCGGTTCGGGTACGGGATGGCGTCGATGATGTACCGGATGCGGCTGCCCCGTCACGCGGCCTCGCTCCTTGGAGACCGCGGCAAGGGCGTGACGGCGAGGCTCGTCGACCACGACGAGGCGCTCCGGACGTTCCCCCGCGTCTATGCGCGCAACGTCCGCCGTGTCCCTGGCCTGCTCGAGCGAGACCGCGCGTGGTGGACGGCGCGGAACCTCCACGACGACAGTCGGCGGCGGCGGAGCTCGGGACCGCTCCATCGAGTGCTCGTCGAGCGGGACGGCCGGCCGATCGGGTACGCGATGTATCGGATCGCACTGGACACGTCCACCGGGACGTGGCGCAAGACACTGCGCGTCGGCGAGGCGATGGGCGTCGACGACGCGTGCCTGCTCGAGGTGTGGCGCTTCCTGCTCTCCGTCGACTGGATGGACTGGGTCGAGGCGTGGTACCTGGCCGTCGACCACCCGCTCGTGCTCGCGCTGACGCGTGTGAACGAGGCCGAGCTGACGCTCTTCGACAACATCTGGGTGCGCCCGGTCGACGTCGGCACCGCGCTCTCGGCCCGCTCGTACGCCGCTGCCGGCAAGACGACGATCGAAGTGGTGTCCGATCCGCACTTCCCGGACAATGTCGGCCTGTGGCACGTGGAGGCCGGGTCGGTGCGCCGCGGGCGCGGGCGGCCTGACGTCCGCCTGCCGGTGGCGAGCCTCGGCTCCGCGTACCTCGGTGGGTTCTCGTTCGCCCAGCTCGCGCGCGCGGGCCGGGCCGAGGAGGCATCCCCGCGTGGGCTCGAGCGGGCGGACGCGCTCTTCCGGGTGGCGCGCGCGCCGATCTGCGTCGAGACGTTCTGACTACGATCGAGTCGTGGTCGTTCGCGAGACGATCGAGGTGGCCCCGTCCGTCGAGGATGCGTTCGCGTACGTGGCCGACTTCACGACGTCCGCCGAGTGGGATCCAGGGATCGTCTCCTCCGTCCTCGTCGCCGGAGACGGCGGGGTGGGGACGGAGTACGACGTCGTCGCGCACTTCCGTGGCCGTGAGGTGCCGTTTCGCTTCCGCGTGACGGAGCTCGACCCGAACCGGCGCCTCGTGCTCGTCGGCGAGGGGAAGGGTGCGCGGTCGACCGATACGATCGAGTTCGAGCGCTCCGGCGACGGCACGCGCATCACGTACACGGCGGACTTCCGGGGCAAGGGGCTGTTCGCGCTGGCGCTGCCGTTCATGGCCGCCACCTTCCGCCGCCTGGCGGCGGATGCCCTGGCCGGGCTCAAGGTCGTTCTCGACGCGTGGTGATCGCGTGACCGAGGACGCGTCCGGCTTCGCGACGCGCGCGATCCACGCCGGCGAGGAGACGGACCCTGCGACCGGCGCCCATGCGACGCCGATCTACCAGACGGCGACGTTCGCCTTCACGTCTGGGGCGCGCAAGGAGGAGGTCGTCGACGCCGCGATGGCGTGGGAGCCGAAGCAGTTCTTCTACACGCGCACGGCGAACCCGACGACCGACGCGCTGGAGGAGAAGGTGGCGGCGCTCGAGGGCGCGGAGACCGCCGTCGCCTGCGCCTCGGGCATGGCCGCGGTCGCGAACACCGTGTTCAGCCTGCTTCGGCAGGGCGACCATTGCGTCGCCTCCGAGGACGTCTTCATCATCACGAGGTTCTTCCTCGACGACGTCTGCGCGCGCAAGGGCATCGAGGTCTCTCGCGTCGACGTCACCGACCTCGACGCGGTCCGCGCAGCCCTGCGCCCGGAGACGAAGGCGCTCTTCGTCGAGTCGCTCTCGAACCCGCACATGCTGCTCGCCGACGTCTCGGCGCTCGCCGGTGTCGCGCGCGAGGCGGGCTCGACGCTCGTGGTCGACAACACCTTCCTCTCGCCGGCGGTCTTCCGTCCGCTCGAGCATGGCGCCGATCTCGTCCTCCACTCGGCGACGAAGTACCTGTCCGGCCACGGCGACACGGTCTGCGGCGTCGTCGCGGGCCCGAAGGCGCTGACCGACCCGATCCGCTACGAGCTCGACGCGCTCGGCTCCGCCGTCAGCCCTTTCAACTCCTGGCTCGTCGCCCGGGGAATGCGGACGCTGCCGCTCCGGATGGAGGCGCACGCACGCAACGCCCTCTCGCTCGCGTCGTTCCTCGACCGGAGGCCCGAGGTGCGGTGGGTCGCGTACCCCGGGCTCGCCGGTCACCCGCAGCACGCGCTCGCGCAGGGGCTGCTCGACCGCGGCTTCGGCGGCATGCTCTCGTTCCGGCTCGCGGGTGGGGAGGAGGCGTTGTACGCATTCACGGATGCGCTGCAGATGTGCGCGATCGCCGTCTCGCTCGGCGACCTGAAGACACTCGTCTACCCGATGCCGAAGCGGGACAACCTGATCCGCGTCTCCGTCGGCTGCGAGGACGTCGACGACCTGCTCGCCGACGTCGAGCGCGGCCTCGCGGCCACGGGTCTCGCAGCCTGAATCTGGAACAAAGCCGCAACAGGTTCGCGGCTATGGTCGTCGTATGACCTCCGCCCCCGCCGTGACGACCCGACGAGCGCTCGACGCCCTCCGGGACACGTTCGGGTTCCCCGGCTTCCGCGACGGCCAGGAGCAGGTGGTGGAGACGCTCCTCGGCGGCCGTTCCGCGCTCGCGGTGTTCCCGACGGGCGGCGGCAAGAGCATCTGCTACCAGCTGCCGGCGCTCCTCCTCGACGGGGTGACCGTGGTCGTCTCGCCGCTGATCGCCTTGATGAAGGATCAGATCGACTTTCTCGCCCGTCACGGCGTCGACGCGGGCAGGCTCGACTCGAGCCTGGGCCTCGACGAGGTGCGTGACGTCGACCGGCGGCTCGAGGACGGCCGGCTCCGGCTTCTCTACGTCGCTCCGGAGCGGTTCAACAACGAGCGCTTCCTCCAGCAGCTGGCGCGGGTGCGGATCGCGCTCTTCGCGGTCGACGAGGCGCACTGCATCTCGGAGTGGGGCACAACTTCCGGCCCGACTACCTGAAGCTCGCCGATCGTGCGGCCGAGCTCGGGGCCGAGCGGGTGCTCGCGCTGACGGCGACGGCGACGCCCGACGTGGTCGACGACATCTGCGCGGGCTTCGGCATCGAGAGAGACGACGCGGTCGTGACGGGCTTCTATCGACCGAACCTGACGCTCCTGACGACGCCGGTCGCCGCCGCGGAGCGCGACGCGCTCCTCGTCTCGCGGATGCGGACGCTGCCGTCTGGGTCGGCGATCGTCTACGTGACGCTCCAGCGGACGGCGCTCCAGGTCGCGCGTCTCCTCCAGGAGGCGGGGATCCCGGCCCGTCCGTACCACGCGGGCATGGGCGCCGACGAGCGGGTCGCGACCCAGGACTGGTGGTCTGCGTCCGATCGGAACGTGGTCGTGGCGACGATCGCGTTCGGGATGGGGATCGACAAGCCCGACGTCCGCGCGGTCGTCCACTACAACCTGCCGAAGGGGCTCGAGTCGTACGCGCAGGAGGTGGGCCGCGCCGGCCGCGACGGGCTGCCCTCGACCTGCGAGCTCCTGGCGTGCGGCGACGACGTGCCGACGCTCGAGAACTTCGCGTTCGGCGACACGCCGACCGAGAGCGCCGTCGTCGGGTTGGTCGATCTCGTCCTCTCGCGTGATGCCGGCGAGACGTTCGCCGTGTCGGAGTACGAGCTCTCGGTCGTGCATGACGTCCGCCCGCTCGTCCTCAAGACGATCTTCACCTACCTCGAGCTCGACGGGATCCTCCGCCAGGGCACGCCGTTCTACGCGGGCTACCGCCTGCGACCGCTCGACGGCACTCTCGACGAGGTGACGGACGGGTTCGACGCCGCGCGGGCCACGTTCCTACGGCGGCTGTTCGCGGCCGGAACGACGGGCCGCGTCTGGACGTCCGTCTCGCCCGATGTCGCGGCGGAGGCGCTGGGTGAGCCACGCTCGCGGATCGTCGCCGCCCTCGACTACCTCGAGCGCGCGGGAGCGATCGAGCTGCAGGCCGCCGACGCGCGGCAGCGGTACACGCTGCTGCGGCTGCCGCCGTCGCGCGACGAGCTCGTGGCGCGGTTGTGCGAGCGGTTCGAGCGACGCGAGCGGGCGGAGGTCGAGCGCATCGAGCGCGTGGCCGACCTCGTCTCGCGCGACGGCTGTCAGGTGAACGCCCTGGTCGGGTACTTCGGCGAGGTGCGCGCCGAGCCGTGCGGGCATTGCTCCCATTGCCTCGGCGGTCGCGCGCAGACGGTGCCGCCTCGTTCCGCGCTGCCGCCGATCGACGTGCAGGTCGACGTGGGCGCTCTGCGCGTCGTCGCCCGCGGTCACCCGGAGGCGCTCGGCGAGCCGCGCCAGCTCGCCCGCTTCCTGTGCGGGATCACGAGCCCCGCCACGACGAAGGCGAAGCTGACGCGGCACGACCTCTTCGGCTCCTGCGACGCCTGGCCGTTCCTCGACGTGCTCGCCTGGTGCGGTGGGCTCGATCTCCCACGCTGAACGCCGCCGCCGGGCATGGGACGCAACCCGCGCACCCCTCGCGCGCTACGATGCATCCTCCCGGGGCGGTTAGCTCAGTTGGGAGAGCACCAGCTCGACAAGCTGGGGGTCACTGGTTCGAGCCCAGTACCGCCCACTCCGAAAAGGCCCGCTAACGCGGGTCTTTCGTTTTCTCGGAGGAAACGCGGAGAGGCGCGTGGGGCCTAAATGGGGCTTTTCGCGCCCCCTTTGCGCGTCTCAAAGCGACGTGTCTGTGCGTGCTCATGGCTTCGGCTTCTCGCGTCGTCGCGTCGTCATCGCACGGTTCGCCGATCGGAGGGTGGTCTCCGGTTCCGGTTTGCGACTTCCGGGAACGCCTGGTGTCCCGTAGACTCGTGCCAGGGGCGGGGAAGCTGCTCACATAGAGCGACCTTCATCGTCACCCGCCCCCAAATACCTACCCGGTACAAGGTGGCAGGGCGTATCGCGCGATCGCGTTCGGTCATCTCCGGATGGCTGTGGGTATGAAGCCCCGCTCTCCGACAGAGCGTCTAGCTCGCGGCTCGCGAGGCCGTAGCGTCCGAGCGGGCGAATCGCGTGGCAAGCGCTCAGGGCGTTCGGATCGCCGCCCGGCCCACTGCCGCCGCGCGACGCGGTTCCAATTCGTAGGATCTCGGCCATGGCCGACCAGACCTCGCAGCTAGAGACGTTGAAGGCGCAGCCTACACGGTTCAG
>VGCB01000121.1 GCA_016870235.1 Actinomycetota bacterium
GCGCTGCCGGTGAAGATCCCCTCGAGCACGACGGCGGACGCCTGCCCCAGGGTCTTGACCGAGGCCGTTTGCGCGACGCCGTTGTCGAGCTGCACGTCGATCAGCACGATGTCGCCGGCGGCGAGCGAGCTCGACGACTGCGTCGTCCGCTTCTTGCCGGCGACGAGCGCCAGCCCGTGCCGGAGCGTGAGAACGCTTCCGCCGGCCGACACGGCGAGCTGACGGTGGCGCTGATCGACGTGGACGACCACCCCCTTGACGAGACCGCGCCTGGCTCGGCCCGTCACCTCGAGCGACGTGCCGCGGAAGGTGCCGTCGGCGAGAGCCGACGCGCTGGTACGGATGCGCGCGCCGACCGGCACGCGGCGGAGCGGCACGCTCGTGCGTACCGTGCGGACAGCGCCCGAGCCGAGCGCGACGACCACGCTCTGCCTCTGGGTGTCCTTGCCGACGACGACACCGCTCCAGGCCTTCGGCGCCGCCGCCTCGGCGGCTGCAGTGCCGATCGCGGCGACGGCGATGACCAGGATCAGGGTCGCGGCCAGCTTCAGGCGCGCGTGCTCCATCAGAGGACGCTTCATGCGGGGGACTCCTTTCGATCGCGGCCGGGCAGCCCAGCGGGTGCCCTTCGAAGGGTGTTCTCCCTCAAGAGGCGCGCGATGCCGCAAACCTTGCGCCTGTCTTTGTGAGGATTCGGTGAGGGCCGCGTCGGCGTCGCGCGTCGCCGCCCGCCGAGGAGCGCGTTCAGGCGGCGAAGAGCGCCTCGAGCCTCGTGATCTCCTCCACCGTGCCGGCGCCGATGAGGATGTCGCCCTTCTCGAGCACCGTGTCCGGCGCCGGCGTCACGTCGAAGGCGCCGTCGCGCTTGCGGAGGGCGATGATGACGGCCCCGGTCGTCTCCTGCACGTTGACGTCGCGGAGCGAGCGCCCGCACTGACGGCAGCCGTCGATGACGACGATCTCCTCGAAGCGGAGCTCCGGCATAGGGCCACCTGCGGTGGTGACGATGTCCAGGAAGTCGGCGACCTGCGGCTTGAGCACGAGATTCGCCATGTTGAGACCTGCGGTCGCATAGGGCTGCACGACGCGGTTGGCGCCGGCGAGCCGCAGCTTCTCGGCCGCGTCGCGGGTCGAGGTGCGGGCGACGATGAACATGTCCGGGCGCTTGGCGCGCGCCGAGAGCGTGACGTACAGGTTGTCGACGTCGGAGTCGGCGGACGCGATCAGCGCGCGCGCATGCATGATCCCCGCCTGCTCGAGTTCCTCGTCGCTCGTGCCGGAGCCCTCGACAAGCGGCAGCCGCGCCTGGCGCGCCCGTGCCATCGCCTCCTCGCCCAGGTCGAGCACGACGAACGGGACGCCGAGATCGGTGAACTCCTTCGCGGCGCGGCGACCGACACGGCCGAACCCGCAGATGATGACGTGATCCTCGAGTTCGGCGAGCCGCCGTTCCATCCGTCGCTGCTCCCAGGCTCCGCTCAGCGTGCCGCCGATCGTGAGCTCGATTACGAGGCCGAAGACATACAGGAAGATACCGACGCCCCAGACGACGAGGACGAGGGTAAAGAGCTTCGACGCGAAGGTGTCGGGCGCGCCGACGAGTCCGGCGGTGTAGACGGTGATGACCGTCCGGTAGAGCGCGTCGAAGACGCTCTCGTCATTGATCAGCGCGAAGCCGACCGTGCCGACGACGACTAGCGCACCGAACGCGCCGAGGGCGTACCCCGCCTGCCGGAGCGAGACGCGCGAGCCGGGCAGGGCGGGCATGGTACGGTCACGATAGTCCGCCGCCCCGGCGGCTTGCGCGACCCGTCGCACGGAGGAGCCTACTCGGCGGCGCGCGCGGTGCGCTGCGTGTGGGAGCTGAGCCCTACGCCCTCGCGCTCGAGCACGAAGGCGACCTCCTCGCGGGCCTTGTAGATCCGCCACTTGACGGTCGCCAGCGTGATCTCCAGCGAGTCGGCGATCTCGTTGTACGAGAGCCCGACGACATCGCGGAGCAGGAGGGCCATCTTCAGGTCAGGGTTGAGCGCGTACACGGCGCGCCAGACCGCGTCGATCGTCTCGGAGCGCTCGAACGGCTGGTCGAGCACCTCGAGCGGCGGGATGTCGTCGAGCGCGACGACGGCGCGCGGCCGCCGCTCGATCGCGCGCAGCTCGTCCAGGACGCGATTCTTCGTCACCTGGAACAGCCAGGTCGTGAACCTCGATCGCAGCGAGAAGCCGGCGAGGCCCTGGAAGACCCGCAGGAACACCTCCTGCGTCATGTCCTCGGCGAGCGACCGGTCGCCTACGAGCCGGAGCACGTAGTTGTAGATCGGCTGCTCGTACATCCGTACGATCGTGGCGAAGGCCCGCTCGTCACCTCGCTGGGCTCTCCGGAGAAGCTCGGGATCAGGCTGTGGCAGCGGCAATGTGGCGCGAGCATAGCGCCGTCCGCAGTTGCTTCACCAACAATTTACGAATATGTGAAATGTCAGATGCGACGCGTCGAAGCTCACGTTGCCCGGAGCCGCAATTGCCGTCGCATCTTTCTCGTTCTCTTACTCCGGATGATCGGGAACCCGAGTAACCCGAACACTTCACGTCGACGCTGCTCCCGCGAGGAGAGGCCGGCCGGTCATTGCCTCCGGGATCGCGAGGCCGAGCAGCGCGAGCACGGTCGGTGCGAGGTCGGACAGCTCGCCGCCGTGGCGGAGCGCGCCGCCCTCGACGGTCGCGATCAGCGGCACGGGGTTCTTCGTGTGGGCGGTGTGCGGGCTGACGCCGTCGTCCTCGAGCATCTTCTCCGCGTTGCCGTGGTCTGCGGTGACGAGGCAGACGCCGCCGGCCGCATGCGTCGCCTCGACGACGACCGCGAGGCAGCGATCGACCGTCTCGACCGCCTCCACGACCGCCGGGATGACGCCGGTGTGCCCGACCATGTCCGGGTTCGCGAAGTTGACGACCGCGAACGCGTAGCCGGAGCCGATCTCGCCCGCGAACCGATCGGCGACCTCGCCGGCGCTCATCGCCGGCTTCTCGTCGTAGCCGGCGACGTCGCGCGGCGAGGGCACGAGGATCCGCGTCTCGCCCTCCCACTCCGTCTCGACGCCGCCGTTCAAGAAGTACGTGACGTGCGCGTACTTCTCGGTCTCGGCGACGTGCAGCTGGCGCCGGCCGGCGCGCGAGAGGGCTTCCGCGAGCGTGTCGGCCACCTGCTGCTCGGCGAAGGCGACCGGGCAGGGAAGCGTCTCGTCGTAGCGTGTCATCGTCGTCAGGTCGACCCCGGCCTCGACCAGCCGCTGCGAGAGCTGCCGGCCGCGGTCGGGCCGGAAGTTGAAGAAGACGGCCGCGTCCTTCGCGGGGTCGAGAGCAGGGCGGCCGGCGAGGACGATCGGCTCGACGAACTCGTCCGTCACCCCTGCTGCGTAGCTCGCCTCGATCGCCGCGACCGGGTCGCTCGCCTCGCTGCCGATGCGGTCGAGGATCGCGTTGAGGGCCCGGCCGGTGCGGTCCCAGCGCCGGTCGCGGTCCATCGCGTAGTAGCGCCCGACGATCGCCGCGATCCGATCCGCCGGGAGCTCGGCGACGTCGCGCCGGGCGGCGTTCGGAGAGACGTCGCGCCCGTCGGTGAAGACGTGGATCCACGTCCGCTCCGCCATGCCCTCGCGGCCCGCGAGCTCGAGGAGCGCGCGTAGGTGGTCGATGTGCGAGTGGACGCCCCCGTAGGAGACGAGACCGAGGAGGTGCACGTCGCCACCGCGGTCGCGCGCGCGCCGGAACGCGCCGGTCAGCGCCTCGTTCTCGAGCAGCGAGTCGTCCTCGATCGCCTTCGAGACGCGGACGAGGTCCTGGAACAGGATGCGGCCCGAGCCGATCGTCAGATGCCCGACCTCGGAGTTCCCCATCTGGCCGTCCGGCAGGCCGACAGCGTTCCCGGAGGCCGCGAGCTGCGTATGCGGGTACCGCCGGCAGAGGTCGTCGAACACCGGTGTCCGGGCGAGCTCGACCGCATTGCCGGGGCCGGGCGCCGCCAGCCCCCACCCGTCGAGGATGACGAGCGTGACGAGCGGAGCCGTCACCCTGGAGCCTTCACGCTGGATTCACACCCCGCGCCCGTCAGACCGCGGCGCGGCAGATCGCCGAGAACGACGCCGGGTCGAGCGACGCGCCTCCGACGAGCGCCCCGTCGATGTCCGGCTGCGCCATCAGCTCCGCCGCGTTCTCCGGCTTCACCGAGCCGCCGTACAGCACCCGGGTCGGGTGCAGCGACTTGATCAGCGCGTGCGCCTGCTGCGCCATCTGCGGCGTCGCGGTCTTGCCGGTGCCGATCGCCCACACGGGCTCGTACGCGATCACGAGCTGCTCGTGCCGCGGGATCACGGCCACCTGCCGCCGCAGCACGCCCTCGGTCTCGCCCGCCTCGCGCTCCGCCTCGGTCTCGCCGACGCACGCGATCACGCCGAGCCCGGCCTCGAGCGCCGCCTCGGCGCGCCGCGCCACGGTGTCGTCCGTCTCGCCGAAGTGCTGCCGCCGCTCGGAGTGCCCGACCAGCGTTCCCTGAACGCCGATCTCGACGAGCATGGCGGCGGCGACCTCGCCGGTGAACGCTCCCTCCGCCGCCCAGTGCACGTTCTGGGCGTAGATCGGCCACTCCTCGCCGACCGCCGCCTCCAGCGAGACGAACGGCGGGCAGAGGACGACCTCGACCCCATCGGGCGCCTCGAACGCGTCGAAGAACGCAAGCGTCTCCGTCGGCCCCTTGAACATCTTCCAGTTCCCCGCCACGAGCTTCACGCGATCACTCCTTCGGTATCGCCGCCACGCCGGGCAGCTCCTTGCCCTCGAGCAGCTCGAGCGATGCGCCGCCCCCGGTCGAGACCCACGAGACCTCGTCCTGGAGGCCGAGCTCCGTGATCGCGCGCACCGAGTCGCCGCCGCCGACGACCGTATAGGCGCCGTTGCGTCCGGCAGCGGCGACGGCCTCGGCCACCGCCTTCGTCCCGTCGGCGAACGCCTCCCACTCGAACACGCCCATCGGCCCGTTCCAGAAGACGGTGCGCGCGCCGCGGACGATCGCGCCGAAGCGCTCTCGCGTCTCCGGCCCCACGTCGAGCCCGAGCCAGCCGTCCGGCACGGCGTCGTAGGGCGCGAGGCGCGTCTCCGCGTCGGCCGCGAACGCGGAGGCGGCGACGACGTCGACCGGGAGCTCGACCTCGAACGGGAGCGGGTTCGAGACGCGGAGCTCCTCCGCCATCTTGCCGCCGACGACGACCGTGTCCGCCCGGCCGCCAAGGTGTTGCAGGACGCCGAGCTTGTCCTCGACCTTGGCGCCACCGGCGACGAGGACGAACGGGCGCGCGACGTCCCCGAGCAGCCTGCCGAGCGCCTCGAGCTCGGCGCGCAGGAGGATGCCCGCGTAGGCCGGCAGGAGGTGTGCGACAGCCTCGGTCGAGGAGTGCGCCCGATGCGCCGACCCGAACGCGTCGTTGACGTAGATGTCCCGGCCGTCGGCGAGGCGCCGGGCGAAGTCGGGGTCGTTCTTCGTCTCGCCTGCCACGAACCGGGTGTTCTCGAGCACGGTGACGCGGTCGTCGGGGAGGAGCTCCCGCAGGCGCGCCGCGACCGGTGCGATCGCAAACGTGGCCCGATCCTCCTCGGTCTTCGGGCGTCCGAGGTGCGAGCACACCGCGACCTCGGCGGCGCCGTGGTCGAGGAGCCACCGCAGCGTCGGGAGCGCCGCCCGAATACGGGTGTCGTCGGCGACGGCGCCGGCCTCGAGCGGCACGTTGAGGTCGGCGCGCACGAGCACGCGCCTTCCCCGGACGTCGGCTGTCTCGACCGACCGTGGCAGCGTCATCGTGCTACAGACGGCCGACGAGATCGACGAGGCGGCAGCTGTAGCCCCACTCGTTGTCGTACCAGCCGAACACCTTGACGGAGGTGCCGTTCACCATCGTCAGGAGCCCGTCGACGATGCACGAGTGCGCGTTCCGGATGATGTCCGTCGAGACGAGCGGGTCCTCGGAGTACTGGAGGATCCCGGCGAGCGGGCCCGCCTCGGCGGCGCGGTAGGCGGCGGTGATCTCGTCCTTCGAGACCTCGCGTCCGAGCTCGACCACGAGGTCGGTGATCGAGCCCGTCGGCACGGGGGCGCGGACCGCGACGCCGTCGAGCTTGCCCTTCAGGTGCGGCAAGACGAGGCCGATCGCCTTCGCGGCCCCGGTCGAGGTGGGGATCAAGTTGACGGCCGCGGCGCGCGCGCGACGCAGGTCGCTGTGGGGCAGGTCGAGGATCTGCTGATCGTTCGTGTACGCGTGGATCGTCGTCATGAAGCCGCGCTGGATCCCGGCGAGATCGTCGAGCACCTTCGCGAGCGGCGCGATGCAGTTCGTCGTGCAGGACGCGTTCGAGACCACGTGGTGCTTCTTCGCGTCGTACTGGTCGTCGTTGACGCCGAGCACGATCGTGATGTCCGGCTCCGTGGCAGGTGCCGAGATGACGACCTTCCGCGCGCCCGCGTCGATGTGCTTCTGGGCGGCGTCGCGGTTGGTGAAGAATCCGGTCGACTCGAGCACGACGTCGACGCCGAGCTCGCCCCAGGGCAGCTTCGAGGGATCGCGCTCGGAGAGCATCTTCATCTCCTCGCCGCCGGCCCGGATGACGCCGTCGCCGAGGGACACGTCGCCCTGGAACGGCCCCATCGTCGAGTCGTACTTGAGGAGGTGCGCCATCGTCCGCGCGTCGCCGAGGTCGTTGACCGCCACGATCTGCACGTCTGCGCCGAGCTGCTGCTGCGCTCGGAAGAAGTTCCGTCCGATGCGGCCGAAGCCGTTGATCCCGACCCGTGTCGCCATGTCTCCCCTTTGTCGCCTCTCGCTGGGTGTGTTGCGAGTCTAGTCGGGACCGCGCTCTCCGCTTTCCGGTTCGGCTCCCGGTCCGCCACGTCGTCACTGCGCACTGCTCGGCCCGGATCCACCGCCCGCGCCTATGGATGGATCCGGGCTCAGATCCCGGCAAGCTCGACGACGCGGGCAAGCCGCCTGTGCATCGTCGCCTTCGTCACGGGCGGCTCCGCGCGCCCGCCGAGCTCCCGCAGCGGCAAGGTCGGATGGCGGAGCCGCAGGCGCGCCGCCTCCTGGATCGACTCCGGCAGCTTCCCGAAGCACGGAGAGGCCCGGAGCGTTTTCGCCGCCTCGATCTGCTCCTGCGCGGAGCGGCTCTGACGCACGAGATTGGCGTGATCCGCGTTGCCGAGCCGGTTGGCGGCGGCCCGGAGATCGGCGACGACGGCGCGCTCCTCGAGCTCGAGCACGGCATCGCGGGCGCCCATCGACGCGAGCAGCGACTCGATCGCCTCCCAGCCCTTGGCGTACGCGGCCGCGTGCGAGGCCAGCTCGCGGACGGCGAGCCGGACGCCCTCGGCGTGCGCGACGGTCCGGAGGAACGTGCTCCCCGATCGGCGCGGCGTCCGCAGCTCGAGGTGCGGCGAGCGCGGCCCGGAGAGCGAGCCGCCGCCGAGGAGCGCTCCGCGCAGGTACGCGCCGCGGCA
>VGCB01000122.1 GCA_016870235.1 Actinomycetota bacterium
GCGCCGCTCGCTCTCGACGCGCGCGCGCGCCGCACGCTCCGCCTCCGCGGGGCCTGGATCAGTGGACCTCGTATCGCGGGCCTTCGCGGGCTTGGGCTTCCGGTTGCTGCGCGCCGCCTCGTCGCGCTCGCGGCGGGTCGTGTCGAGGGCGGCGATCTCCGCTACCGGGCCGACGACCGTCCCCGTCAGGCCGAGCCCGCTCTCGGCCGCACCCGTCAGCCGCTGGAGCTCGAGCCGGCGCAGCTCGACGCGCCGGATCTTGCCGCTCGTCGTCTTCGGGAGCGCCGCCACGAACTCGATCTCGCGCGGGTACTTGTACGGCGCCGTCACCGACTTCACGTGCGCCTGCAGCTCCTCGACCAGCGCCTCGTCCGCGGCGACGCCGGGACGGAGGACGACGAAGGCCTTGACGAGCTGCCCTCGATCGGCGTCGGGCTTGCCGACGACGGCGCTCTCCGCCACCGCCGGGTGCTCGAGGAGCGCGCTCTCGACCTCGAACGGGCCGATGCGGTACGCGGCGCTCAGGATGACGTCGTCGGCCCGGCCGGCGAACCACAGGTAGCCGTCCTCGTCGACGACCGCCCGGTCGCCCGTCAGGTACCAACCCGACCGCCGCGTCGCGAGCGTCGCCTCGGGATCGCGCCAGTAGCCGGTGAAGAGCGTCGGCGGCGTCCCCAGCAGCGCGATGTCGCCCTCGATCCCCGGACCGACCTCCGCCCCCTCCTCGTCGATGACGGCGACGCGATGACCGGGCGTCGGCAGGCCCATCGAGCCGGGCCGCAGCTCCATCCCCCGCCGGTTGGCGACGAGGAGCGAGTTCTCCGTCTGGCCGTAGCCGTCGTAGATCGTGAGGTCGTGGACCTCCTGGAACGCCTTGATCACCTCCGGGTTGAGGGGCTCCCCGGCCGAGACCGCGTGCCGCACCCGCTGGAGGTCGTACATGTGGAGGTCTTCGAGCTTCGCGAGGAGCCGGTACTCCGTCGGCGCCTGACAGAGGACGGTGACCGCGAGCCGCTCGATCAGCTCCAGGCGCTCGATCGGGTCGAAGGCCCCCTCGTGGAGGACGACCTCGGCGCCGACCGACCAGGGGCCGAGGAGGACGTTCCAGACCGACTTCGCCCAGCCCGTCCCGGCGGTGCACCAGATCAGGTCGTCGCTGCGCGCGTCGAGCCAGTACTCCGCCTGCATGCGGCCGGCATAGGCGTAGGCGTGGGTGTGCGTGACGCCCTTCGGCTCCTTCGTCGTGCCCGACGTGTAGAGGATGAAGGCCGGGTCGTCGTGGACGGTGGGGCAGGTCGAGGCGATGCCGTCGTAGCCGCGGAGCAGCGTCGCCTCGTCGGAGACCTCGATCACCTCGACGCGATCGACGAGCTCGACTGCGGCCTCGACCTCGCGGCGGCAACCCGGCGACGAGACGAGCAGGCGCGCGCCCGAGTGCTGCGCCCGGAACGCGAGGTCGCCGGCACGCAGCATGTCGGAGCACGGGACGACGACGAGGCCCGCCTTGATCGCGCCGAGGATGACGCTGTGCCACTCGGGGCGCTTGCCGAGGACGACCATGACCCGGTCGCCGGGCTCGAGGCCGCGCTCGTCGAAGATCTGGGTCCAGCAGGCGGCCCGTCGGGCCATCTCCGCGAAGGTGACGCGCTCGACGATGCCGTTCGCGTCGACGAACGTCAGCGCCCGGCGCGACGGGCTCGCGGCGATCCGCTCGACGACGTCGCGGGTGAAGTTGAAGAACTCCGGAACGTCCCAGTCCAGCCCGTAGGCGGCAACGCGACGCGGCCGCCCCTCGGCCTCCGTACGGCGGCGAATCAGCCTCATCGGGTTGAGCTCAGTTCCGTCCAGCGTTCGCGGTAGTCCTCACGAACCGGCTGAAACACGTCGAGCATGACCGCCCCGTCCGGGCCGCCACGCGCCGAGTGCACGACGCCTCCAGGGATCACGACCCCGTCCATGGGGCCGAGCTCCTGCGAGACGCCGTCGACGGTGAGCTCCATCGTTCCCTCTAGCACCAAGCCGATCTGTTCGTGGGGGTGACTGTGGTCGGAGACGATCGCACGGGGCCCGAGCGTTGCCACGTTCACCATAGCGCCTCGACCGAAGATCGGCCGCCCCGTGACCCCCGGGGCCATGGGGAGCTCCGCGATCTCGTCGAGTCGGAAGAACGCCGCCTCCATGCACAAATGATGCAGGGTTTTCACCGTATGCGCACCCCCTTCCTGGCTAGTTCGCGCCGCCGGGGTCGAGGCGGGAACGGGCGCTCGCGCCGCCGGATCGTCTAGCCTCGGGCGATGGCGCGCGGCAACGGCATCCGCACCGGCGGTGAGATCCTGGTCGACCAGCTCGAGCGTCACGGGGCGACGATCGCGTTCGGGGTCCCGGGCGAGAGCTATCTGGCGGTCCTGGACGCGATGGTCGACGCGTCGATCCGCTTCGTTGTCTGTCGGCACGAGGGTGGGGCGGCCGCGATGGCGGAGGCGGTCGGCAAGCTCACCGGGCGCCCCGGCGTCTGTCTCGTCACCCGCGGGCCGGGCGCCACCCACGCAGCGAGCGGCCTCCACACCGCCTACCAGGACGGGACGCCACTCCTCCTCCTCATCGGTCAAATCGGGAGCGGCGATCGGGAGCGCGAGGCATTCCAGGAGGTGGACTACCGGCGCACCTTCGGCCGGATGGCGAAGTGGGTGGCCGAGATCGACGACGTCGACAGGATCCCGGAGCTCGTCGCGCGCGCCTTCGCGACCGCGACCTCGGGCCGGCCCGGGCCGGTCGTGCTCTCGCTCCCCGAGGACGTGCTCGCCGAGACGACGCGGGCACCCGACGCCCTGCCGTTCGTGCCCGCGCAGGCGGGACCGGCGCCGGCCGACCTGGAGCGGATGCGCGAGCTCCTCGCCCGCGCCCGGCGGCCGCTCGCGATCGTCGGCGGGCAGCCGTGGAGCGCCGACGCCCACGGAGCCGTCACGGCCTGGTGCGAGGCGAGCCGGATCCCGCTCGCGACCGCCTGGCGCTGCCAGGACTACGTCGACAACCGGTCTCCCGCGTACGCGGGGCACCTCGGGTTGGCGCCCGACCCGGGCCTCGCGGCGCGCCTGCGCGACTGCGATGCGCTGCTCCTCGTCGGCACGAGGCTCGGCGACATCGAGACGGGCGGCTACGCGGCCGTCCCGCTGCCCGACACCGGCAAGGCGCTGATCCACGTCCACCCGGCGCCGGAGGAGATCGGCCGCGTCTTCCAGGCCACGCTCCCGATCGTCGCCTCCGGCCCGCGGCTCGCGGCTGCGCTCGCCGGGATCGGCCCGGTCGCGACCGCCGCCGCGGCGGAGTGGTACGACAGCGTCCGCGAGGAGAGCGTCGCGAACCGCGTTCCGCGGCAGCTCGACGCCGAGCTCGACCCGGCGCGCCTCGTGCTCCACCTCCGCAACGTGCTGCCCGACGACGCGATCCTCGCGAACGGCGCCGGGAACTTCTCCATCTGGGCGCACCGGTTCTTCGAGTTCCGCCGGTACCGGACGCAGCTCGCGCCGCAGAGCGGCTCGATGGGCTACGGGGTGCCGGCGGCGATCGCGGCGAAGCTGCTCGAGCCCGAGCGGACGGTTGTGTGCATCACCGGCGACGGGGACTTCATGATGACCGGTCAGGAGCTGGCGACGGCCGCCCAGTACGGCGCCTCGGTCGTCGTGATCGTGTTCGACAACGGCATGTTCGGCACGATCCGGATGCACCAGGAGCGCGCGTACCCGGGCCGGGTGAGCGGCACCGATCTCGTCAACCCCGACTTCGCGGCGCTCGCGGCCGCGTACGGCTGCCACGCCGAGCGAGTCGAGCGCACGGAGGAGCTCCCCGCCGCGCTCGAGCGGTCGCTCGGAGCAGGAAGGCCGGCGCTCGTCCACGTGCTCCTCGACGCCGAGACGCTGACGCCGCGGCAGACCCTCACCGAGATCCGCGAAGACGCGGAGGCGGCGGCACGGGCATGATCGGGGACACCCTGAACGCCGGGATCACCTGGCTCGCCGAGCCTGTGCAGCGCCGTCCGGACGGCCGCCTGGCCGGTCGCACGATCCTCGTCAAGGACATGATCGACACGGCCGGGATCCGCACGACGTACGGCTCGCAGATCTTCGCGGAGCACGTTCCCGAGCGGAACGCGACGGTGGTCGAGCGGGTCCTCGACGAGGGCGCCGCCGTGGTCGGCAAGGCCAACCTGCCGGAGTTCGCCTGGAGCGTGATGGGGCAAAACCCGTGGTACGGCACCGTCCACAACCCGACGCACCCGGGGCGGACGACCGGCGGCTCGAGCGCGGGGAACGCCGCCGCGATCGCCGGCGGGCTCTGCGAGCTCGGCCTCGGCACCGACACAGGCTGCTCGATCCGGCTCCCGTCTGCGTGCTGCGAGACGGTCGGGCTGAAGCCGGCCTGGGGTCGCATCCCGATCGACGGCGTCCTCCCGCTCGTGCCGACGCTCGACACGGTCGGGCCGATGGGGAGAACGGTCGAGGAGGTCGCGCTCCTCTGGTCGGTGCTGACGGGCGACCCGGTCCCCGAGCCGCGTCTCGACCTCGCGGTCGGCCTCCTGCGACAGCCTCCAGAGGTCGGCGACGGGCGGCCGACCGAGCGGTCGGACCGCGCCGAGCAATGGGTCGCCGACCTCGAGGCGCGCGGCGCGCGGGTGGTCGAGCGGTCGATCCCGAACGCGACCGCGAACACCTTCGCCGTCTTCGGCCACGAGGCGCTCCAGTCGCACGCGGCGACCTTCCCGAGCCGGGCCGGCGACTACGCCGCCACGATCCGCCCCAAGCTCGAGGCGGCGCTGCAGACGACCGCGGCCGAGGTCGAGGCCGGGTACGCGGCGATCGCGGAGTGGCGGCGCTACGAGCCCGACGTCGACCTGTACCTGACGCCCGGCTACGGGATCGACCTGCCCGCCGAGGACGCCGACGAGCTCGAGCTCCGGCTCGCGCTCTCGTCCTTCCTCCGTTGGGTGAACCTGATCGGGTGGGCCGGTCTCGCGGTCGGCAACCTGCAGCTCGTGGCGCCGAGGGACGAGACCGTCCTCGCCGCCGGCCTCGCCCTCGTCAGGGGCTGAGCGGGCTCAGCCGCGGTTCGCGACGGGCGCCTTCGGAGGCTCGGGCCCGTGCCCGTGCTCGTCGATCGAGTGCCCGCGCACGCCGCGCTTGACCGCGAAGTGCGACGCGACGATCGCTCCGCCGAGGATGACCACGATGACGATGAGCGAGAGCCAGATCGGCACCTTCCAGACGTCTGTCAGCATCATCTTGACGCCGACGAAGACGAGGATCG
Source organism: Actinomycetota bacterium (assembly GCA_016870235.1). The sequence continues at coordinate 5,302 of VGCB01000122.1, forward strand.
CGGCGAGGCCGAAATCGAGGTAGACGAATCGCTGCAGGAGGTCGGCGAGGAGCACGTAGAGCGAGCGAAGGCCGACGAGCGCGAACGCGTTCGCTGCGAAGACGATGAGCGGGTCGTCGGTGACGGCGAAGATCGCCGGGATCGAGTCGATCGCGAACACGACGTCGGTGGCGGCGATCAGCGCGATCGCGGCCGCGGTCGGCCCGGCCGCGGGATACACCTTCCTGAGCGCCCGGACGGCGAACGACTTGTCCGGCTCGATCGTCACCTCCTCGCGCCGTGCGAGCTTGATGCCCGTGACGATGAGGAGCGCGCCGAAGAGGTAGAGCGTCACGTGGAACAGGTCGAGAAGCGCGGCGCCGCCTGCGATCGCGCCGGCGCGGAGGACGAGCGCGCCGACGATCCCGAGCGCGAGGAGGCGCAACCGCTCGTCGCCCGTGATCCCCATCGCGGCGAAGATGAGCGCGAACACGAAGAGGTTGTCGAGCGACAGGCTTCGCTCGATCACGTACCCGGTTGCGTACTCGGCCGCGCGGCGCGAGTCGTCGACCGCCCAGATCACGACCGTGAAGCCGAGGCCGATCGCGAGCCAGGCGACGCTCCAGATCGCGGCCGACCGCGTCGTGATGCCTCGGCGCCCGAAGACCGCGAAGTCGAGGAAGAGGCAGATCGCGATCGCCGCGGCGATCACCACCCACAACGTGACGTTCGACAACCGGGAGCCCTCCAGATCGGCGTGGTGAAATGGATCCGAAGGTCTCTCCGGCCTGGAGGACCGGCACACCCGAGCCTCGCGGCCGTATTGACGGATGCGCCCTCAGGGATACTCCCCTTCGGCGTCGGGAAAGCATAGCCATGATCCCGGCGTCGAGTACAGTCCCGCTCGATGCAGGCGGTTCGCGTGCACGCGGGCGGGGAGCTCAGGTTCGAGTCAGTCGCCGATCCGGTGCCTTCGGCGGGCGAGGTCGTGGTCGAGCTGCGCGCGTCGGCCTTGAACCGGCGCGACCTCCTGGTTTGCGGCGGCACCTACCCGATGGAGCTGCCCGTGATTCCCGGCTCGGACGGCGCCGGCGTCCGTCGCGACACCGGCGAGGAGGTCGTCGTCTATCCGATGCTGGGCTGGGGTGACCGGGAGGACGCGCCGGCCCCGGGGAACGCGATCCTCGGCGGGCCCCGGGATGGCACGTACGCCGAGCTGGTGGCGCTGCCGGCCGAGAACGTGTTCCCGCGGCCCCGGGGCTGGTCGTGGGAGGAGGCCGCTGCGTTCCCGCTCGCCGCGCTGACCGCATACCGCGCGCTCTTCCCCCGGGCCGGGCTCCGCGAGGGCGAGACGGTGCTCGTCCTCGGCGCGGGCAGCGGGGTCTCCGCGTTCGCGGTGCAGCTCGCAGCCCAGGCCGGCGCGCGCGTCCTCGTCACCTCGTCGTCCGACGAGCGCATCGAGCGGGCGCGGGAGCTCGGAGCGGCCGGCGGCGTCAACTACGCGACGGCTGCGGACTGGCCTGCGGCCGCGCGCGAGCTCGGGCCGGTCGATCTCGTGGTCGACTCGGTCGGGTCGACCTGGCAACAGTCGCTCGACTGCCTGCGGCCGGGCGGCCGCGTCGTCGTCTTCGGCGGCACGGGCGGAATCGAGGCGCTGCTCCAGGTGCGGCCGTTCTACTTCGGGCAGTTCACGTTGCTGGGGACGACGATGGGGAGCCCGCGGGACTTCGAGGCGCTCCTCCGCCTCGTCCGCGACGCGCCGTGGCGGCCGGTGATCGACCGCGTCTTCCCACTCGCCGAGGCGGCGGCGGCGCAGCGGCACCTCGCGCGCGGGCACTTCGGCAAGATCGTGCTGACGCCGTCCTGAGGTCGCCGTGCGTCTCGCCGCCTACGAGTGGGGCGATCCGGCCGGCGAGCCGGTCGTCTGCCTGCACGGCGTCACGGGGCACGGGCGCCGGTACGAGGCGCTCGCCGAGCGGCTGCCGGGCCGCCGTGTCGTGGGGCTCGATCTCCGCGGGCACGGGCACTCCGGCTGGGAGCCGCCGTGGGGGGTCGTCCGGCACGTCGCGGATCTCGAGGAGACGGCGGCCGTCCTCGGGATCGGGCGTGTGGACTGGATCGGGCACAGCTTCGGCGGCCTGCTGATCGTCGAGCTCGCCCACCTGCGCCCCGGGCTCGTGGCGCGGGCGGCGCTGCTCGATCCCGCGCTCCACGTCGACCCGGCGGTGTCGGCCGG
>VGCB01000123.1 GCA_016870235.1 Actinomycetota bacterium
AGGCGCTGTCCGTCGAGGAGCCCGGCAGGGACGTCCAAGGGCTGCGCGACTATGTCAACCGCCGCATCTCCTATGGCGGTGAACCGCGGCCGGCCGGTCGCCCCGGGCCCCGCACCGAGTAGCGCCTCGGTCGCGAAGACGTCAAGAAGCCGTTAACCGCGCTAACCATGTGACGCGCGCGGCGTCGGAGTAGGCGTGGACCGCTTCGAATGCCAGCGTGCGCGGGAGCTTGCCGCGCTCCAGCCGGACGGCGCCCTCACCGAGGTGGAGACGGTCGCGCTCCGGCACCACCTCGACGAGTGCGCCGCCTGCCGCGGATTCGCCGACATCGTCGCGACGCTCAGTGAGCGGCTCGCGGTAGCGCCGCTCGAGCCGGCTCCGGGGGTCTGGACGGTCGCGCCCACGCGTCGAGGCATGGCGGCGCGGGCCCGCTGGACGCTCGCCTCGGTCGCGGCCGTCCTCGTCCTCGTCGCCCTGACCGGAGGCTCGACGACCACGCCCGATCCCTCGCCGACGAACCCCTATCTCCTGATTCCGGGTCTCCGCGAGGGCCGTCCGATCACGCCGTTCACGTAAGGGCGCTCGCAGGCGGTTCGGCGGCTCCGTCTCGACTGCGTCGGATACGATGCGGCAGCCCGCAGGCCTGCAGTCGGCCTGCGCCTTCTCGCTCCGCCCACCACCGTCTGCCTCCCACCGCCACGGAACCCACGCCAGGAGACCCATGAGCAACGTCGGCAAGATCATCGAGATCAAGGGCGTCGTCATCGACGCAGTCTTCCCGGACAGCCTGCCCGAGATCCTGAGCGCCCTCGAGATCCCGATCACCGTCGCCGACGGTTCGACGCAGACGCTCGTCGCGGAGGTGCAGCAGCATCTCGGCGACGACCGCGTGCGCGCCGTCGCCATGGACGCCACCGACGGCCTCTCCCGCGGTGCGGACGTCGTCGACACGGGCGCAGCCATCTCCGTGCCGGTCGGGCAGCAGACGCTCGGCCGCCTCTGGAACGTGATCGGGCAGCCGATCGACGAGAAGGGCAGCGCCAGCGGCGGCGACCGCTGGCCGATCCACCGTGATCCGCCCGCGTTCCGTGACCTCTCGCCGAAGGTCGAGATCTTCGAGACGGGCCTCAAGGTCGTCGACCTGATCGCCCCGTACATCAAGGGCGGCAAGATCGGCCTCTTCGGCGGCGCCGGCGTCGGCAAGACGGTGCTGATCATGGAGCTGATCCACAACCTGGCCAAGGAGCACGGCGGCCTCTCCGTCTTCGCCGGTGTGGGCGAGCGGACGCGCGAGGGCACGGACCTCATGCTCGAGATGGAGGAGTCGGGCGTGATCGAGAAGACTGCGCTCGTCTACGGCCAGATGAACGAGCCGCCCGGCGCCCGGCTCCGCGTCGCGCTCTCGGGCCTGACGATGGCGGAGTTCTTCCGCGATCAAGGCCAGGACGTGCTCCTCTTCGTCGACAACATCTTCCGGTTCGTGCAGGCCGGCTCCGAGGTGTCGGCGCTCCTCGGCCGCATGCCGAGCGCCGTCGGCTACCAGCCGACCCTGGCGACCGAGATGGGGCAGCTGCAGGAGCGCATCACCTCGACGCGCACCGGCTCGGTCACGTCGGTGCAGGCGATCTACGTGCCTGCCGACGACCTCACCGACCCCGCGCCCGCGAACACGTTCGCCCACCTCGACGCGACGACGGTGCTCTCGCGCGCGATCGTGGAGAAGGGCATCTACCCGGCCATGGACCCGCTCGACTCGACGTCGCGCGCGCTGCAGCCGGGCATCGTCTCCGACGACCACTACCGCGTCGCGACCTCGGTGCAGCAGGTGCTGCAGCGCTACAAGGACCTCCAGGACATCATCGCGATCCTCGGCATGGACGAGCTCACCGACGAGGACAAGCTCGTCGTGTCGCGCGCCCGCAAGATCGAGCGCTACCTGTCGCAGCCGAACTTCGTCGCCGAGCAGTTCACCGGGACGCCGGGCCAGTACGTCCGCCTCGAGGACACGATCGCCGGTTTCGACGCGATCCTGAAGGGCGAGTGCGACGAGCTCCCGGAGTCGGCGTTCTACATGATCGGCCCGATCGAGATGGCCTTCGACAAGGCGAAGCAGGCCGCGGCGGCAGCCGCGTAGCGGGGCGCCGGATGGCCGACGCGCACCCCAAGTTCGACGTACAGCTCGTGACGCCCGAGGGGGCAGTGTTCACGGGCGAGGCGGAGATGCTGATCGTGCCGGGCGCGGCCGGTGAGATCGGCGTGCTGGCTCGGCACGCCCCTCTGGTGGCGACGCTCCGGGCGGGCTCGACCCGGATCCACCTCGGGAACAACGAGATCCTCGAGTTCGCGACGGGGCCGGGGTTCTTCAAGGTGGAGACGGATGTGGCGCTCGCGCTCGTCGACGATGCGATCGACGTGAAGGCGATCGACGACACGCGCGCTCAGGAGCAGCTCGACGCAGCGAGGGCGGAGCTCGAGCGGGTACTCGCAGGCGAGTCGACGGCGGACAAGTGGCAGCTCGAGCAGCGGATCAAGCACGCCGAGAATCAGCTGACCGTCTCGGGCCGGACGACGGGCTGAGAACGGCACGAAGGCGCCCGGTCGCCGGCCGGGCATCCCCGGCAACCACCCGTTTTCCACAACCGGTGTTTGACACCGGTTTTCCACAGCGCGGCGGCGGCCGAAGTCCCTGCATCGACGTGCGTTCGGCGTTGCCTGGCGCTGTCTCTGTGGATGAGTTGACACCGGAGTTGACACAGCTGGACAACGGGGGATGTCCACAGACGTGTCGTGCAGGCGCGTCGCCGGCGCCGACGCGGTCGACGGGATGAGCGCCAGAGAGTCACTGCGGGCGCTCCTCGACAGCCGCATCGCGATCCTCGACGGCTCGTGGGGCGTGCTGATCCACCAGCACGCGCTCGCCGAGGAGCAGTACCGGGGCGAGCGCTTCGCAGACCACGCCCGCGACGTCCGCGGCGACCCCGACCTGCTCAACCTGACCCGGCCGGACATCGTCCTCGACATCCACCGTGCCTACCTCGCAGCCGGCGCCGACATCACGACCACGAACACCTTCACGGCGACGGCGATCGGCCAGGCCGACTACGCGCTCGGGGGCCACGCGTACGAGATGTCGCTCGCCGGTGCCCGGCTCGCCCGGCAGGCGTGCGACGAGGTCTCGACGGCCGAGCGCCCGCGGTTCGTGGCGGGCTCGATCGGCCCCCTCAACGTCTCGCTCTCCGTCTCGCCGAAGGTCGACGACCCGTCATTCCGCTCCGTCACGTTCGATCAGGTCGCGGAGACGTACGCGGAGCAGATCCGCGGCCTCGTCGCGGGCGGCGCCGACCTCCTGCTCGTGGAGACGATCTTCGACACCCTGAACGCGAAGGCCGCGATCGCGGCGGCGCTCGACGTCGCGCCCGAGGTGCCGCTGTGGCTGTCGTTCACCGCGATCGATCGCAGCGGCCGGAACCTCTCAGGGCAGACGGTGGAGGCGTTCTGGGTGTCGGTCGAGCACGCCGACCCGCTCGTCGTCGGCGTCAACTGCTCGCTCGGGGCGAAGGAGATGCGGCCGTTCCTCGCGGAGCTGTCCCGTGTCGCGTCGACGTACGTGGCGTGTCACCCGAACGCCGGCCTGCCGAACGCGATGGGGTTGCACGACGAGACGCCGGAGGTGACGAGCGACCTCCTCCGCGGCTTCGCCGAAGACCGGCTCGTCAACGTCGTCGGCGGCTGCTGCGGCACGACGCCGAAGCACGTCGAGCGGATCGCGGACGCGGTCGCCGGGCTCCCGGCACGGGTCGTGCCGGCGCGATCGCGGCGTCCACGCTACAGCGGGCTCGAGCCGGAGGTCGTCGACGAGGACACGACCTTCGTCGTCATCGGCGAGCGGACGAACGTGACGGGCTCGGCCGCGTTCCGGCGGCTGATCGAGGACGACGACTGGCAGGGCGCCCTCGACGTCGCGCTCGACCAGGTGCGCGGCGGCGCGAACGTGCTCGACGTCAACATGGACGCCGATCTCCTCGACGGCGTCGCGGCGATGACGACGTTCCTCAACCTCGTCGCCACCGAGCCGGAGGCCGCGCGGATCCCGGTGATGGTCGACAGCTCACGCTGGGAGGTGGCGATCGCCGGCCTCAAATGCCTGCAGGGCAAGGGGATCCTGAACTCGATCTCGCTGAAGGAGGGAGAGGAGGACTTCCTCGCCAAGGCGCGGGAGGTGCGGCGGTACGGCGCCGCGGCCGTGGTCATGGCCTTCGACGAGCGCGGGCAGGCGGACACCGTCGAGCGCAAGGTCGACATCCTCGGGCGCGCGTACGACCTGCTCGTCGGCGTCGCCGGCTTCGGGCCGGAGGACGTCGTCATGGACCCGAACATCCTCGCGGTCGCGACGGGCATCGAGGAGCACGACCTCTACGCCAAGGCGTTCATCGACGCGATCCCGCTGCTCAAGGCGCGCTGCCCGGGAGCGCTCGTGTCCGGCGGCGTCTCGAACCTCTCGTTCGCGTTCCGCGGCAACGACGTCGTGCGGGAGGCGATGCACTCCGCGTTCCTCTACCACGCGATCCACGCCGGTCTCGACATGGCGATCGTCAACGCCGGGCGCCTGCCGGTGTACGACGACATCCCCGCGGATCTCCGCGAGCACGTCGAGGACGTCATCCTCGCCCGACGGCCTGACGCGACCGAGCGGCTCCTCGCCTTCGCGCAGACGGTCCAGGGCACGGCGATGCGGCGGGAGGACGATCTCACATGGCGCGAGGCGTCGGTCGCGAAGCGGCTCGAGTACGCCCTCGTCCACGGGATCGCCGACTTCATCGAGGAGGACACCGAGGAGGCGCGGCGCACGCTGACCCGGCCGCTCGACGTGATCGAGGGCCCGCTCATGGACGGGATGAAGGTGGTCGGCGACCTGTTCGGCGACGGCAAGCTCTTCCTGCCGCAGGTCGTCAAGTCCGCGCGGGCGATGAAGCGCGCGGTCGCGTACCTCGAGCCGTACATGGAGGAGGACCGGACGGCGTCCTCCCGCGCCGGCAAGGTCGTGCTGGCGACCGTCAAGGGCGACGTGCACGACATCGGCAAGAACATCGTCGGCGTCGTGCTGGGGTGCAACGGCTACGAGGTCGTCGATCTCGGCGTGATGGTGCCGGCCGACCGGATCCTCGACACCGCGCTCGAGGAGGGGGCCGACGTCGTCGGCCTCTCCGGCCTGATCACGCCGTCGCTCGACGAGATGGTCCACGTCGCGGAGGAGATGCGGCGCCGGCGGATGCAGCTGCCGCTCCTGATCGGCGGCGCCACCACCTCGCGACAGCACACGGCCGTCCGGATCGCACCGGCCTACGACGAGCCCACCGTGCACGTCCTCGACGCCTCGCGCGTGGTCGGCGTCGTCAACGACCTCCTCGATCCCGCCCGGAAGGCCGCGCTCGACGCCCAGAACCGGGCCGAGCAGGAACGGCTGCGCGCGGCGCACGCGGAGCGTGAGCGCCGCCCCTTGCTCGAGCTGGCGGCGGCGCGCGCGAATCCCGTCCGGATCGACGCGGGCAGGACTCCTCGCGCGCCCGCGTTCCTCGGCACGCGTCTCTGCGAGCCGTCGATCGCGGAGCTCCGCGCATACGTCGACTGGACGTTCTTCTTCCACGCCTGGGATCTGAAGGGGCGCTTCCCGGCGATCCTCGACGATCCGCGGCACGGCGCCGCCGCCCGCGACCTCTACGAGACAGCGACCGCCCTGCTCGACGAGATCGTGGCGGGGGAGCTGCTGCAGGCGCGAGCCGTGTACGGCTTCTGGCAGGCGCGTCGCGAGGGCGACTACATCGTCCTCGACTCGGGGCTCCGGTTCCCGATGCTGCGGCAGCAGGCGGCGCATGGGGACTCGCGTCCGAACCGGTGCCTGGCCGACTACGTCGCGGCGGAGGGCGATCACCTGGGTGCGTTCGCGGTCGCCGTGCACGGCGCGGACGAGCTCGCACGCCGCTTCGAGGAGGCGCACGACGACTACCGCGCGATCATCGTCAAGGCGGTCGCCGACCGGCTCGCCGAGGCCCTCGCCGAGTGGCTGCACGAGCAGGCGCGGCGGCAGTGGTACGCGCCCGACGAGCGCCTCGGGAACGACGACCTGATCGAGGAGCGGTACGTCGGGATCCGGCCCGCGTTCGGCTATCCCGCGTGCCCCGACCACTCCGAGAAGCGGCGGCTGCTGTCGCTGCTCGAGGCGGAGAGGGTCGGCCTGAGCCTCACGGAGAGCTGTGCGATGCTCCCGGCGGCGGCCGTCAGCGGCATCTTCCTCGGGCACCCGGAGGCGCGGTACTTCTCGATCGGCCGGATCGGCCGCGACCAGCTGCAGGACTACGCGGCGCGAAAGGGCGTCGACGTGGCCGAGGCGGAGCGCTGGCTGCGACCGAACCTCTAAGGAGCTCTAAGAAACGATCACGCGCTGGCTGGGCGTGATGGGCGAGCGCGATGCGAGGACGCAGGGAGCGCTCGTAGCCCGCTACGGGCGCGACCAGGACGACGCAGCGCGCCGCCCAGCACGGCCAGACGGCCCGTGCTCATGGTGTTGGAGCTTCTACGCGCGGCAGCGGCTCAGCGGCCGGGCAGCTTCGCGAGGACGCGCCGCGTCAGCGGCGGCTTCGTGAGCTCCTTCGCCACGAGGTAGCCGGAGCCACCGCCGAGCCCGGGGCCCGGGTGCGTGCTGGCGCCGATGTGGAAGAGGCCGTCGACCTCCGTTCGGTGCCCGGGCGCCGAGGGCAGCGGCCGCCAGAGGAGGTTCTGATCGAGTGCGCAGGAGCCGCCGTAGATGTCGCCGCCAACCAGGTTGCAGTTGAGAGACTCGATGTCGGCGGGGGAGAGGACGACACGCTTCGCCGTCGCCGAACCGAGGTTCTCGATCGACTCGCCGAGACGCGCGACGATGCGGTCGGCGTACGCCTCGCGGAGCGACTCCGTCCACGTGCCGTCGCCGACGTCGATCTCGCCCGCGGCGTCGCCCTTGACCGGGCCGCCGGGCATCTCCTGCAGCTGAAGCCAGAGGATCGACTTGCCGTCGGGGGCGCGGCCCGGGTCGAGCACGCACGGCTGGCCGACGGCGATCGTGGAGCGCGCCGGGAGGAGGCCGCGCTCGGCCTCGTTGACGCCCTGCGAGACGCCGTCGAGGCCGGTCGTCACGTGCACGAGGGGGCTGCGGGCGAGCAGGTCAGCCCGTGCTCCCTTCCATCGGGGCGGTTCGTCGAGCGCGACGTGGATCTGCATCTCGCCCCGGCCGTAGCGGAACGCCTCCGCCTCGCGGCGGACCGTCTCACCGATCTCTCCCGGCGCGAGGAGACGGCCGTACAGCTGCGTCGGCGTGACGCTCGCGACGACGGCGCGGGTCGCTCCGACCGTCTCGCCGCCGGCCAGCCGCACGCCCGTCGCCCGGCCGCCCGAGACGAGCACCTTCTCGACCTCCGCGCCGGCCCGCACCTCGCCGCCTCCGTCGCGGACGATGCCGCAGAGCGCGTCCA
>VGCB01000124.1 GCA_016870235.1 Actinomycetota bacterium
GAAACCCTGCCGGGTCGCGATCCCGGCAAGATGGGCCCATGCGGATCCTCTTCGCCACGGCCGAGCTCGCGCCGGTCGCCGTCGTCGGTGGGCTCGCCTCGGCGTCGGCGGGTCTCGTCGCCGAGCTCCGGCGGCAGGGGATGGACGTCGACGTCGTCATGCCGGACTACGGCGGGACCGCGCTCGACGACGAGACCGAGCAGTCGCTCGACGTCCCCGACTGGGCAGGACCGGCGCGGGTCCGGCGAGGCGTCCACGCGACGGCCGGCCCGCTCTCGCTCGTCGAGCTTCCCGGGCTCGCCCGCCCGCATCCCTACCTCCAGCCGGACGGCACCGGCTGGCCCGACAACGATCACCGGTTCCTCGCCTTCGCGCAGGCCGTGGCGGCGCTCTGCCGGCTCGAGCGCCCCGACGTGCTCCACCTGAACGACTGGCACACGGCAGCGGCGCTCGCCGCGCTCGAGACCGCGCCGCCGACCGTCCTCTCGATCCACAACCTCGCCTATCAGGGCACGTGCGATCCGGCCTGGCTCTTCCGGCTGGGTTCGCGGGCCGCCCTCTACGCGCGCCCGGAGGGCTGCAACCCGCTCGCCGGCGGGATCGCGCTCGCCGACGCCGTCGTCGCCGTCAGCCCGACCTACGCGCGCGAGATCGTCGAGCCGGAGCACGGCTTCGGCCTCGACGGGCTGCTGACCGAGCGCCGCGACGTGCTCGTCGGGATCCGCAACGGGATCGACATCGACCTCTGGAACCCGGCGACCGATGCGCACCTGCCCGTGGCCTTCGGACCTGGCGACCTCGGGATGCGGGCGTCGATTCGGGCCGCAGTCCACGAGGAGCTCGAGCTGCCCGACGACGGGCGCTCGCTCGCGGTGATGGTGACCCGGCTGACGTGGCAGAAGGGCGTCGACCTCGTGCTGCCGCTCGTCCCGTACCTCGACGGGCTCCGCCTGCAGCTTGCCGTCCTCGGAGCAGGCGAGACGTGGCTCGCCGATGAGCTCCGACAGGCGGCCGCCGGGCGGCCGGAGGCGGTCGCCTTCGTCGAGGGCTACCACGAGGGGCTCGGCCGCCGGCTGCTCGCCGGAGCCGACCTCTTCCTGATGCCGAGCCGGTTCGAGCCGTGCGGGCTGACGCAAATGCAGGCGATGCGCTACGGCGCGATCCCGGTCGTGACGCCGGTCGGAGGGCTCTGCGACACCGTCGTCGACGCCGACGCGCACCGCGGCGGCACCGGCTTCGTCGCTCGCGCCGCCGACTCGCTCTCCGTCCTCGACGCGCTGCACCGCGCTCTCCGCGGGATCGAGAGGAAGGGGCCGAGGCAGAAGCTGCAGCGCCGGGGCATGAAGGCGGACTGGTCGTGGCGCGAGCCCGCGGCGCGCCACGTCGAGCTGTACCGGTCGCTCCTCCGCTGATGCTCGCGCGCCCCGGAGCCACCGCCTCCATCGACTACGGTTGGGGCGATGGCGAAGGTTCTCGTGATGGTGCTGGCAGGAGGCGAGGGCAAGCGCCTCGCGCCGCTCACGAACGACCGCGCCAAGCCCGCCGTCGCGTTCGGCGGCTCCTACCGGCTGATCGACTTCGCGCTCTCGAACTTCGCCAACGCCGGCTACCTGAAGATCGTCGTCCTCACGCAGTACAAGAGCCACAGCCTCGACCGGCACATCAGCCAGACATGGCGCCTCTCGACGATGCTCGACAACTACGTGGCGCCCGTCCCCGCGCAGATGCGCCGCGGGCCGTTCTGGTTCAGCGGCTCCGCCGACGCGATCTACCAGAACCTGAACCTGATCGCGGACGAGCGGCCCGACTACGTCTGCGTCTTCGGCGCCGACCACATCTACCGCATGGACCCGCGGCAGCTGGTCGACCACCATCGCGAGACGGGTGCGGGCGTGACCGTGGCCGCGATCCCGGTCCCCATCGAGGAGGCGCAGGAGTTCGGCGTGATCGAGGCCGACGCGGCCGGGCGGATCGTGGGCTTCCACGAGAAGGTCGTCGGCCCGCCGACGATGCCCGGCGACCCGACGCGGTGCCTCGCCTCGATGGGCAACTACGTGTTCGACACGACGACGCTGATCGAGGCCGTGACGCCGCGGGGCGACGACCTCAAGCGCCACGACATCGGCGGCGACGTGATCCCGGCGCTGACCGAGGAGGGCGTCGCGCGCGTGTACGACTTCTCGCTCAACGAGATCCCGGGCCAGGACGAGCGCGAGCGCGGCTACTGGCGCGACGTCGGGACGCTCGACGCCTACTTCGCCGCGAACATGGACCTGATCGACCCGCTGCCCGTCTTCAACCTCTACAACGACCGGTGGCCGGTGTACACGCACCAGCCGCCGCTGCCGCCGGCGAAGGTGTCGGAGAGCCTCACGACCGGCGCCTCGCACGTGTGGTCGAGCCTGCTGTGTCAGGGGTCGATCGTCAGCGGCGCCGGCGTCGAGCGCTCGATCATCGGGCCGGGCGTGTTCGTCGACCAGCGCGCCCGCATCGCCGACTCGATCGTCTTCCCCGGCGTCCGGATCGGCGCCGGCGCGCGCCTTCGCCGCTGCATCGTCGACAAGAACGTCGTCGTGCCGTCCGGCGCGCGCATCGGGTTCGACGAGGAGGAGGACGCGGCCCGGTTCACCGTCAGCGCCGGGGGCGTGGTCGTGGTCGAGAAGGGGCGCGACCTCACGGCCGAGGCCTGATCCGTGTCGCCGATCCTCCTCGGCGACGTCGACCTCCACCTCTTCAACGAGGGGACGCACGCGGAGCTGTACCGGCGGCTCGGCGCGCACGTCCGTCGCCAGGGCGGGGTCGACGGCGCCGTCTTCGGGGTCTGGGCGCCGAACGCGACCGCCGTGCGGGTGGGCGGCGACTGGAACGGCTGGACCGGCGACGCGCTCGAGCCGGTGGGCACGTCGGGGATCTGGGAGGGCTTCGTCCCGGGCGTCGCCGCGGGCCACCGCTACAAGCTCCGGATCGCGATTCGGGACGGGCAGGAGCTCGAGAAGGCCGATCCCTTCGCCCGCCATGCGGAGCTGCCGCCGGGGAACGCGTCGATCGTGGCGCAGTCCCGCCACGTCTGGGCCGACGACGAATGGCTGCGCGAGCGCGCCGCGCGCCAGGCTGCGGGCCGGCCGCTCTCGATCTACGAGGTGCACCTCGGCTCGTGGCGCCGTGTGCCGAAGGAGGGCGACCGGCCGCTCGGCTACCGCGAGCTCGCGCCGCTCCTCGCCGACCACTGCCAGTCGCTCGGGTTCACCCACGTCGAGCTGCTGCCGGTGATGGAGCATCCGTTCGAGGGCTCCTGGGGCTACCAGGTCACCGGCTTCTTCGCGCCGACGGCGCGCCACGGCGACCCCGACGACTTCCGCTGGCTCGTCGACCACCTGCACCAGCGCGGCGTCGGCGTCATCCTCGACTGGGTTCCCGCGCACTTCCCCGACGACCCGCACGGGCTTGCCCGCTTCGACGGCACGGCCCTGTACGAGCACGAGGATCCGCGCGAGGGCCGACACCCCGATTGGGGCACCCTGATCTTCGACTACGGCCGTCGCGAGGTCGCGTCGTTCCTCGTCTCGAGCGCCGCGTTCTGGCTCGACGAGCTCCATGTCGACGGCCTCCGCGTCGACGCCGTCGCCTCGATGCTGTACCGCGACTACTCGCGTGCGCCCGGGGAGTGGGTGCCGAACGTGGACGGCGGTCGCGAGAACCTGGAGGCGGCGGCGTTCCTGCGTCGCTGTACCGACACGCTTCGCGCGCGTCACCCCGAGGCGCTCCTGATCGCGGAGGAGTCGACCGCCTGGCCGGGCGTGACCGCGCCGACAGCGAGCGGCGGGCTCGGGTTCACGCACAAGTGGGACATGGGCTGGATGCACGACACGCTCGGGTACCTGGCCCGCGAGCCCGTGCACCGCCGCTGGCACCAGAGCGACCTCACGTTCCGCGGCGTCTACCTCGGCAGCGAGCGCTGGGTGCTGCCGCTCTCGCACGACGAGGTCGTCCACGGCAAGGGCTCGCTGCTCCGCAAGATGCCCGGCGACCCGTGGCAGCAGCGGGCGAACCTGCGGCTCCTCCTCGGCCACCAGTGGGGGAGCCTCGGCGCCAAGCTCCTCTTCATGGGCGGCGAGATCGGCCAGCTGCGCGAGTGGGATCACATGACGAGCGTCGACTGGCATCTGCTCGACGACCCGGCGCACGCCGGGATCGCGGAGTGGGTGCGGCGGCTGAATGCGCTCTACGGCTCGCACCCGTCGCTCGCCGACGACCCGGGCTCGTTCGCCTGGATCGCCTGCGACGACGCCGAGCACAGCGTTCTCGCCTGGAGCAGGACGTCGTCCGGCGGCGAGGCGACCACGATCTGGGTGGCGAGCTTCACGCCGGAGCCGCGGGAGGGGTACCGCGTCGGCGCGCCGGCGCCCGGCACGTGGCGCCTGCTCCTGAACGGCGATGACGTCACGGTCGGCGGCAGCGGCCACCCGGTGGTCGAGACAGCCGTCGCGGAGGAGATCGCCTGGGACGGCCGTGCGCAGTCTGTCTCGATCGCGCTGCCGCCACTCGCCGTCCTCGTGTACGGCCAGTAGTCTCGGCGGGATGGAGGAGCGGCGCATCTCGTTCCGCCCGCGGGCGGTGCTCTCGGTGCTCGGGGTCGTCGTCGGCTCGGCGATCGTGCTGTGGACGATCTGGGTCACGAAGTCCGTCCTGATCTGGGCGCTGATCGCGCTGTTCCTCGCGATGGCGCTGAACCCGGCGGTCGACTGGGTCATGGAGCGCGGCGTCAGGCGCCGCGGGATCGCGGTCGGGATCGTCTACGTGGCGACCCTGGCGGTGATCGCGGGCATCAGCGCCACGTTCATCCCGACGCTCGTCACCGAGGTCCAGGACTTCGTCGACGCCGTCCCCGGGTACGTCGACGACCTGACGCAGGGGAAGGGCAAGCTCGGCTTCCTCGAGCGCGAGTTCGCAATCGTCGAGAAGGTGCGGGAGGCCGTTGAGAAGAGCGGCGCCGCCGGCGTGCTGGGCCTGTCGACGACCGCGCTCTCGATCACGAAGAGCATCCTCACGGCGGTCGTGGCGGTGATCACGATCGCCTTCCTCACGCTCTTCATGCTGCTCGAGGGCCCCGCGTGGGCGGAGCGGGTGTTCTCGCTCTTCCCGCCCCAGTCGCAGCCTCGGTGGCGGAAGGTGGGACACGACATCTACCGCACGGTCGGCGGCTACGTGACCGGCAACCTCACCATCAGCCTCATCGCCGGTGTCGTCTCGACGATCGTCCTGCTCGTCCTCGGCGTCCAGTACGCGGTCGCCCTCGGCCTCCTCGTCGCGATCCTCGACCTGATCCCGCTGGCGGGCGCGACGATCGCGGCCGTGATCGTCTCCACGATCGGCTTCCTCGACTCGCTGACGGCGGGGATCGTGCTCGTGATCTTCTTCGTGATCTACCAGCAGCTCGAGAACCACGTGCTGCAGCCCCTCGTCTACGGGAGGACGGTGAAGCTGTCGCCGCTCGTCGTGCTCGTCGCCGTCCTCGTCGGTGCGGAGCTCGCCGGCGTGATCGGCGCCCTCGGGGCGATCCCGATCGCGGGCTCGCTGCAGGTGCTGATCGTCGACTTCCTCGACAACCGGAGGGCGAAGCTCCAGACCGGGGAGCCCGGGCCCGCGAGCGACGGCCTCGACTGACGTTGGAGACGGGACGGACGGGCCTACAGCACGATGCGGGCCACGAGGTCGAGCGGACAGCCGGCCTGAACGAGCGAGCGGCTGACGCCCAGCTCGGCGCTCGAGCCGGCGAGCATCCACGACATCTCCTCGCTGAACCCGAGCTTGCCGAACTGCTCGGCCCGCCACCGGAACACCCGCGTGTCCTCGGCAGAGCCGCCGTGGTCGGACTGCGTGCTCTCGGTGATCGTCGCCATGACCGATCCGCCTTTCCGTCGGAGGGCTCGACGCCCTTTCCCACTACAACGACTGGGACGGCGAATCGGTCGTTGTGTTGGCGCTACGAATCGTTACGTTCGGGTAAGGGAATGTGAGCGGCTTGCGGGGGAGTACGGAGGCGGCGCCGGGCCGGCCGGGCTACCGTCGGCTCCATGCCGCTTCGGACGCGTCACGTCCGCTGGCTCTGGCTCGCGCTCGCGTATCTGAGCGCCGCGGTCGCGCTCGTCGGGGTCGTGGTGCCGGTTCTCCCGACGACGCCGTTCGCGCTTCTCGCTGCCTATGCGGCTGCGCGTGGCTCGGATCGGCTCCATGCGTGGATCCTCGCCCACCCGACCCTCGGCCCGCTCGTGACCGCCTGGCACGACGGCCGCCGCGTCGGGCGCCGGCCGAAGCTCGTCGCGACCGCGACGATGGCGGTGTCGGCCGCGATCATGTTCGCCGTCGCGCCGACGCCGTGGCTGGCGGCCGGGGTGACGGCGTTCATGGGCGCGGTCGCGACCTGGCTCTGGCTCCGGCCGGAGCCGTCAGCAGACGAGCGCCTCGACGGCGCGGCGGAGGACGCGCGCGCCGAGCGCGCACTGCCCGGGTGAGGTGTGCTCGGCCGGGTCGTGGCTGATCCCGCCACGGCTCGGAACGAACAGCATCCCCGCCGGGACGTGCGCGCCGAGCATCATCGCGTCGTGCCCGGCCCCGCTCGGGAGGCGCCGGTGGCCCGCGCCTTCGAGCTCGGCCGCCCGCTCGAGCGCGTCGACCATCGCGGTGTCCATCGGGACCGGGTCGAGGCGGTAGATCTCGGCGATCTCGACCTCGAGCCCCTCGTCCGCGGCGATCAGCTCGACGATGGCGCCGACGTCGCGGAACAGCCGGTCGTAGCCCTCGCGCGTGGCCGAGCGGACGTCGATCGTGAACGAGCACCGTCCGGGGACGACGTTCTTGCCGCCGTTCGGGATCTCGACGATGCCGACGTTCGCGGTCATCCCGTCGGTTCCGCACGCGAGGTCGCGGAGGCGGAGCGCGGCGCGCGCAGTACCGGCGAACGCGTCGCGGCGGAGCGTCATCGGCGTCGTGCCAGCGTGGTTCGCCTGGCCTGAGTAGGTGACGTGGAGGCCGAGGAGGCCGACGATCGACGTCACGATCCCGACGTCGAGGCCCTCGGTCTCGAGGACGGGGCCCTGCTCGATGTGGAGCTCGAGGTAGCCGTCGACGCCGTCGATCCCGCGGGCCTCGGCGAGACGGTCGACGTCGCGATCCCAGGCCCGCATCGCCTCGCGCAGCGTGATGCCGCCTACGTCGGCCCGCTCGGCGACGTCGCCGAGCTCGGCGCCGACGAACGACCGGCTGCCGAGGAGCGACGTCCCGAACCGCGTGCCTTCCTCGTCCATGAACGAGGCGAGCCGGAGCGGGCGGCGTGGTGTCCGGCCGTCGCGCCTCATCGCCCGCATGACGTCGAGGGCCGCGAGGACGCCGAGCGTGCCGTCGAACCGGCCGGCGTTCGGGACCGTGTCGAGGTGCGACCCGATCAGGAGCGCCGGTCCCGTCCCGGCGTCCCAGC
>VGCB01000125.1 GCA_016870235.1 Actinomycetota bacterium
CGGCACCGAGCCGACCGTCACGGACGCGAACGTCGTGCTCGGGCGCATCGACCCGGCTCGCTTCCTCGGCGGCGAGATGTCGCTCGACGCGGAAGCTGCCAGCGACGCCGTGCAGCGCCTCGCCGACCGGCTCGGGCTCGGGCTGCTCGAGGCGGCCGAAGGCGTGATCAAGATCGTCGACGCGAACATGGCGGCCGCGATCCGCTCCCGCACGATCCAGAAGGGCCACGACCCGCGCGACTTCGCGCTCGTCGCGCTCGGCGGTGCGGGCCCGCTCCATGCTGCGTCGCTCGCCGAGACGCTCGACGTGCCGGAGGTGCTCGTTCCCGCGTACCCCGGGATCACCGCGGCGATGGGGCTGCTCACGAGCGATCTCAAGTACGACCAGATGCGGACGGCGTTCATGGTCGAGGGGGCGATCGACGCGGCGCGGCTCGATCGCGAGCTCGCCGAGATGGAGGCCGAGCTGCGCGGCGTGCTCGAGGCGGACGGCGTCGCGCCCGGCGAGATCCGCGTCGTCGCCGGGCTCGACTGCCGGTACGTGGGCCAGGGCTACGAGCTTCGCGTCCTCCTGCCGACCGGCCGGTTCGCGCCCGAGGCGCTCGAGGAGTTCCATCGCCTCCACGAGCTCGAGTACGGTCACGCGTCGCGCGACCCGATCCAGATCGTCAACCTTCGTGTCACCGCGTCGGGCCGCCGGCCTGCGCTCGAGCGGCTTCCGGTCCGCCCGGGCACCCTCGAGGCCGCGTCTCTCGGGAGCGGGGAGGCGGTGTTCCGGGTCGACGGCTCCCTGCAACCGCTCGAGACGGCGTACTACGATCGCGCGCGCCTTCCGCTCGAGACGCCGGTGGCCGGGCCGGCGATCGTGTTCCAGCGCGACACGACCATCCTCGTCCCGCCCGGCTGGAGCGCGCGCGCCGACGAGGGCGGCAACCTCATACTGTCACGATGAGCGCTTCCGGAACCCGCGTCGATCCCGTCACCTCCGCCGTCATCGGCGGCGCCCTCGAGTCGATCGCGACCGAGATGGGGCACAAGCTCGCTCGCATGTCGTACTCGTCGATCATCCGCGAGTCGGAGGACTTCGGGTGCGTGATCTGCGACGGGGAGGGACGACAGCTCTGCGAGTCGCCGCAGTCGACACCGCTCCAGTCGGGGCCGATCCCCGGCTACGTGCGCGGCATCAACCGTCGCTTCGCCGAGCTCGGGGTCGAGTGGAAGCAAGGCGACGTCGTCATCCACAACCACTCCTACTACGGCGCCTCGCACCAGCCGGACGTCGGCTTCGTCGTCCCGATCTTCTGGCAGGACGAGCTCGTCGGCTTCTCGGCGACCACGGCCCACCACCTCGACCTCGGCGCGCTGACACCGGGGAGCTGCGGCATCGTCGACGCGACCGACGCCTACGCAGAGGGCCTGCAGCTGAACGCGATCAAGATCGAGGAGGAGGGGCGCCGGAACGAGTGGATCTGGCAGATCCTGCGCGACAACGTGCGGGTCGCGTCGCTCGTCGTCGGCGACATGGAGGCGCAGGTCGCGGCGGCGAGGATCGGTGCCGACCGCTTCCTCGACCTCGTGCGCCGGTATGGGATCGAGACGGTGCAGGCGGCGAGCGCCGATCTCATGGATTACTCGGAGCGGATGCTCCGGCGTGAGATCGAGGCGCTGCCGGACGGAACCTATTCGGCCGAGGGGTACCTCGACGGGTTCGTCGAGCATCCCGACCCCGCCTACCGCGACCTCGTCGTGCGCGCCGCGATCACCGTCGACGGCGCCGGCCTCACGGTCGATCTCACCGGGACGGCGCCGCAGGTCGACCTGCCCGTGAACATGCCGCTCGAGGGCACGGTCGACATCGCCATCTACCTCACGCTCCGGTCGATCCTCCTCGACACCGCCCGCCGCGAGGCGGTGCCGGCGAACTCCGGCCTCTTCCGGCCGATCCGGATCGTGGCGCCGGAGGGGACGATCGCGAACCCGACCTTCCCGGCGCCGACGATCGCGCGCTTCTGCAGCGGCAACATCATCGCCGACACGGTGATGCGCGCGCTCGCCCCGGTCGTGCCCGACCGCGTCAGCGCGGGGGTCGGCAACCTCCGCGTCACCGCGTTCTCCGGGCTTCACGAGGGGAACCACTGGGTGTACATGGACATCCACGAGGGCTCGTACGGCGGCCGCGTCGGGCGCGACGGCCTCGACGCCGTCGACACGCTCTACGCGAATACGCGCAACAACCCGATCGAGGACATCGAGTCGCATTACCCGCTGCGGGTGACGCGCTACGAGCTCGCCGACGGCGGCGCGGGGCGCGGTCGATGGCGCGGCGGCTTCGGCTCCGTGCGCGAGATCGAGCTGCTCGCCGACGGCGGGTTCTCGCTCGAAGGCGACGGCTGCGAGCACCCGCCGCCAGGGCTCTTCGGCGGCGAGGACGGCACGCCGGGCGAGGTCGTGCTCGCCTCCGGCGGGGTGGAGCACGTCCTGCCCTCGAAGTTCCCGTACCGGAAGGCTCGGAAGGGCGATCGGCTGCGCCTCACAGGGCCGTGCGGAGGCGGCTACGGCGATCCCGCCGAGCGCGATCCGCAGGCGGACGAGGACGACCTGCTCGACGGCTACACGACCGCGGAAAGGGGCTGAGATGCGGATCCTGGTGATCAACCCGAACACGTCGGAGGAGATGACGCGCGACATCGGCGAGGCTGCCCGGCGCTACGCGCGTCCCGGCACCGAGATCGAGGCAGTGAGCCCCGAGTGGGGGCCGCGGTCGATCGAGGGGCACTACGAGGACTACGTCGCCGCGGTCGCGGCGCTCGAGGTCGTCCGCGACCGCGCCTCGGAGTTCGACGGCGTGGTCATCGCCTGCTACGGCGACCCCGGCCTGGCGGCGGCGCGCGAGATCTCGCCCGTCCCCGTCGTCGGGATCGCGGAGGCGTCGATGCTGACGGCCTGCACGGTTGCGCACTCGTTCTCGATCGTGACCGTGCTCGAGCGCGTGAAGCCGATGCTCGCCGACATGGTGCGCATGCACGGGCTGGAGCACCGCTGCGCCTCGATCCGGACGACGCCGCTGTCGGTGCTCGACTGCGAGCGGGATCCGTCGTCCGCGGGCCGGGAGATCATCGTCGCGGCGCGGGCGGCGATCGCGGAGGACGGGGCGGAGGCGATCTGCCTCGGCTGTGCGGGGATGGGCCCGCTTGACAAGCTCGTGCAGGAGGAGATCGGGATCCCCGTGCTCGACGGCACGGCCTGCGCGGTGAAGATGCTCGAGGGGATCCTCGACTACGGGATCACGACGAGCCGCGTCGCCGCGTACAAGGAGCCAGAGCCGAAGGAGTACGTGAACTATCCGGGGCCTGCGGTCACCGCCTGAGCGGCCCACGGCCGAACGACCGCCCGTCGGACGTCGCCAACGGCTACCCCTCCCGTGACTCCCTCGACCTGTCCGAAAAGGACGATCTCCCCTGGGCCACCGGCCTCCACCCCTCGTCAGAGACGATATCGAGAAAGCTGTTGCGTGTCTGTTCCAAGTCGTTCCAGTTGTGTGCCGATTTCGGGCCGGCGGCCGTGAGCACCAGCCGGGAAGCGCGCTGACGCCGTGCGGACGGGCCCGCCGCTCGAGGGGATCAAGGTGGTCGACGTCGCCACGCTCGGCGCCGGCCCCTGGATGGCGACGCGACTCGCCGACTTTGGCGCCGACGTCCTCAAGATCGAGCACCCGGAGTCCGGCGACCCACTGCGCGAGATCGGCTGGTACGACGGTGAGGTTCCGCTCTGGTGGAAGGTCGACGCGCGCAACAAGCGCTGCATGACGCTCGACCTCAAGTCGGACGCAGGCCGCGACATCCTCCTCGAGCTGATCGCCGACGCCGACGTCCTCGTCGAGAACTTCCGGCCGGGCACGCTCGAGCGCTGGGGCCTCGGCTACGACGTCCTCTCGGCGCGCAACCCTCGGCTGATCCTCCTCCGCGTCACGGGCTACGGCCAGGACGGCCCGTACGCGCACCGGCCCGGGTTCGGGACGCTCGCCGAGGCCATGAGCGGCTGGGCGCACCTGAATGGGTTCCCCGAGAACCCGCCGACGCTGCCGCCGATGGCGCTCGGCGACTCCGTCACGTCCGTCCTCGGCGCCTTCGCCGTCATGACCGCGCTGTACGAGCGCGACGCACAGGGAGGCGGCGTCGGCCAGGTGATAGACATCTCGATCGTCGAGTCGCTCTTCAGCCTGATCGGCCAGCAGGTGACGCTCTACGACCGGCTCGGCGTGATCCCGAAGCGCGTGGGGAACCGCTTCCCGTTCGTGACGCCGCGGAACGTCTACCGCTGCTCCGACGACCACTACGTCGCGCTCGCCGCCTCGACCCCGGCGATCTACGAGCGGACGATGCGCGCGATCGGGCGGCCCGACCTGATCGAGGACGCGCGCTTCGCCGACAACCTCACGCGTCTCGACCATGCCGACGAGATGGAGCAGATCGTCGCCGACTGGATGATCGAGCACACCCAGGCCGAGGTGATCGAGCTCTTCGAGCGCGAGGGCGCCGGCATCGCCCCCGTCTACGACATCGCGCAGATCGTCGACGACCCGCACTTCGCGCACCGCGAGATGATCGTCACGGTCGACGACGACCAGCTCGGCCCGATGAAGGCCCCGAACGTCGTCCCGCGCTTCTCGCGCACGCCGGGCAGGATCCGCCACCTCGGACCCAAGTCGGGGGCTCACACCGACGACGTGCTGCGCGAGCTCGGGTACGACGAGGAGCGGATCGCGGCTCTGCACGAGGAGGGCGTCGTCTGATGCTCCGGGTCGGCGTCGACGTCGGCGGCACCTTCACCGACATCATGCTGTGGGACGACGAGGCGGGCAGCGTCACGACCCACAAGCTGCCGTCGACGCCGGCCGATCCGGCCAGAGCGATGCTCACGGGGCTCCGGGAGATCACGGCCGAGGCCGGCGTGACCGTCGCCGACCTCGACCAGCTCCTCCACGGCACGACCGTCGCGACGAACATCGTGCTCGAGCGGAACGGCTCCGAGGTCGGGATGCTGACGACGGAGGGCTTCCGGGACATCATCTACATCGGCCGGCACCGGCGGCCGTACACGTTCTCGATCTACCAGGACCTGCCGTGGCGGGAGCCGTCGCTCGTGCTGCGGCGGCATCGACTATCCGTGCGCGAGCGGGTGGTGGCGCCGTCCGGCGAGGTGCTGGTGCCGCTCGACGAGAAGGGTGTCCGGGCCGCCGCGCGGCGTCTGCGCGAAGCGGGCGTCGACGCGGTCACGGTCTGCTTCCTGTTCTCGTTCCTCGAGCCTGCGCACGAGTGCCGGGCAGCCGAGATCGTGCGCGAGGAGATGCCGGAGGCGTACGTGTGCGTGAGTCACGAGATCGTGCCGCTCCATCGCGAGTACGAGCGCTTCTCGACGACGTGCCTCAACGCCTACATCGGCCCGAAGACCTCCCGCTACCTCGACCGGATGAAGACCGCGATGGCGGCCGAGGCGCCGCGAACCGACGTCCACTTGATGGCGTCGAACGGCGGCATCGTCACGACCGACGGCGCCGTCGCCCGGCCGGTTTCGCTGCTGATGTCCGGCCCGGCGGCGGGGATCGTCGGCGGCATCTTCGTCGGCAGGCTCGCGGGCGCGGAGAACGTGATCACACTGGATGTCGGCGGCACCTCGGCCGATATCGGCGTCGCCCCGGGTGGCCGGCTGCGGATGAAACACCTGTACGACACGGCGATCGGCGGCTACGACGTGATGCTGCCGATGGTCGACATGGACACGATCGGCGCCGGCGGCGGCTCGCTCGCGCGCGTCGACGCCGGCGGGCTCCTCCGCGTCGGCCCGCAGAGCGCGGGCGCCGATCCGGGCCCGGCCTGCTACGCCCGCGGCGGTACCGAGGCGACCGCGACCGATGCGCAGGTCGTCCTCGGCCGGCTCCGCGCCGAGAGCTTCCTCGGCGGCCGCATGGCGATCGAGCCCGAGCGCGCGGCCGAGGCGCTCGAGCGGCACCTGACGGGCCGTCTCGGCGTCTCGCTCGACGAGGCTGCGATGGGCGTCGTCCGCATCCTGAACCACAACATGGAGCGCGCGATCGAGCTCAACTCCGTTCGCAAGGGCTACGACCCGCGCGCGTTCGCGCTCGTCGCCTTCGGAGGTGCCGGGCCGCTCTCGGCCTGCGACGTCGCGCTCGAGCTCTCGATCCCGCGCGTGATCGTGCCGCGGCATCCCGGCATCACCTCGGCGCTCGGGCTGCTCGCGACCGACCTCAAGTACGAGGTCGCGCGCACCGTCATGGTCGAGGCGCCCGACGCCGATCCGGCGGAGATCGAGCGCGTCTACGCCGAGCTGGAGGCGGAGGGACGGGCACGGCTCGAGGAGGACGACGTGCCGCCCGATCGCATGCTGATCCGTCGCGTCGCCGACTGCCGCTACACGGGGCAGGCGTACGAGCTCCTCGTCGACGTGCCCGCCGGCGCGATCGACGCGGCGACCATCGCCTCGCTCGAGGTGGCCTTCCACGAGCAGCACGAGCGCGAGTTCTTCTGGCGCTACACCGACAAGCCCGTGCAGATCGTGCACCTGCGCGTCTACGCGCTCGGGCTGACGCCCGAGCTGGAGATGGACGAGATAGAGAGAGGGGGTGCGAAGCCGGATTCGGGGGCGCTGATCGGACGATTCCCGGTCGGCTTCTACGTCAACGGCGAGGCAACGAGAATCGACACGACGTTCTGGTCGCTCCCGAAGCTGCGTGCCGGGAACGAGATCTTCGGCCCGGCAATCGTCGAGCAGGACGACGCGACAGCCGTCGTCAACCCCGGGCTCGTCGCCCGCGTCGATCCATACGGAAACCTCATAATAGGCATGAGTATCGCTAATGAAAACGAATAGATCGATCCACCCGATCACGCTCAGCGTGATCGGTGGAGCGTTCGTTGCGATCGGTCGGGAGATGGGGCACGCGCTGAAGCGGATGGCCTACTCGCCGGCCGCGCAGCAGGTGGAGGACATCGGCGGCGGCCTCTTCACCGTCGACGGACGCGAGATCTGCGAGTCGGACACGACGCCGCTCCACATCGGCTCGATCCCGGCGTACATCCGCGGCTTCATGCGCCGGCTCGAGGGCGACGTCCACGAGGGCGACATCGTCATCCACAACCACCCCTACCACGGCGCCTCTCACAGCCCCGATCTCTGCGTCGCGATCCCCGTCTTCTGGGAGGGCGAGCTCGTCGCCTGGTCGGCGTCGACGATCCACCTCTCCGACACGGGCGGCGTCTTCCCCGGGATCGCGATCGACGTGCACGACGTCTGGGCCGAGTCGAAGCTGTACGACTCGCTGAAGCTGTACGACAGGGGCGTTCGCAACGAGACGCTGTGGCGGTTCTTCCTCGATAACACGCGCACGCCGAGCTACGTACAGG
>VGCB01000126.1 GCA_016870235.1 Actinomycetota bacterium
AGGAGGTCGACGATCGTCCGGCCCTCGGTCCGGGGGAGGTAGACCGTGCAACCGGTCTGGATCCCCTGCTGGATCAGCTTCTTCGCCTCGAACGTGCAGCCGTTCCCGTACATCTTGATGCCCGTCTTGCCGGCGGCCTTGGCGGCGCGGACGGCGCCGGCGATCATCTGGTCGCCGGAGGAGACGATGACGTTGATGTCCGGGTTCGCCTGCAGGACGTTCTGCGTCGCCGTCAGCGCCGGCGCGGCCAGGTAGCCGCCGGGCTGCACCGCGACGATCTCGATGTTCGCGCTCTTCTTGACAACCGACATGAGACCGTCCGTGCGCGCCTTCTCGAGCGGAAGCGTCGGCAGCCCCGGCATCCAGAAGACCTTGCACGGGTCGATGCCCTTGCAACCGGTGGTGACGAGCTGGCCGAGGAGCTGTCCGTTTCCGTAGAAGCCAACGCCCATGAACACGACCTGGCCGGGGATCTGCACCTTCGTGTTGCGGATGTCGGGGCCGCACGGGACGAGCGCGCAGCCGACCTTGACGCCGCTCTTGATCGCCTGCTTGATCGTGGTGGTGAGCGGGCCGCCGTCGTTGGGGCCGACGAACCACGCCTCGTACTTCTTGGAAACCAGGGCGTCGCGCATCTGGTTCAGCTGCTTCTGCGTGTTGAACTGGCCGTCGAACACGGTGATCTTCACATCGCCGTACTTCTTCGCCGCGTCCTTCGCGCCCTCGACTTCGGCGGCCCAATACGTGTTCGCCGACGAGGCTGCGAAGACGGCGACCTCGATCGTCTCCTGCTGCTTCCCGAACGCGCTCGACGCGGCGATCGCTGCGAGCAGCGTCAGCACCGCGAGCGGCACCGTGACCTTCCTCTTCACCGTTCCTCCTTCGTGTTGGCTCCGACGCTCCGCGCCTCCGACGGGATCCCGCGCCGCGCCCGGGATCCCGGCAAGCGCCACGATCCTACGGAGTGGTCCGCGACGCGTCAAGCGTCGCCGGGCGGCCACGCCGCGTCGACAGCAGCGCCGACGGACGAGTAGAGTCGGAGCGTCGGTCGAGCCGCCCGGTCAATCGATCTGTCGGAGGAGGCACGCGTGTCCCAGCTCTTCGGTGTCGATGTCGGCGGCACGTTCACCGACCTCGTCGTGCTCGACGCCGAGACCGGCGACGTCTCGTTCGCAAAGGCGCCGACGACGCCGCACGACCCGACCGAGGGTGTCCTCGCAGCGATCGCCAAGTCCGATCTCGACCTCCGGTCGGCTTCCGCGTTCTTCCACGGGACGACGCTGGGGATCAACACCGTGCTCGAGCACAAGGGCGCGAAGACCGGGGTGATCACGACGCGCGGCTTCCGCGACGTGCTCGAGATCGCCCGCATGGGGTGGCCTATGTATCAGCTCCACTGGGACCAGCCGCCCCCGCTCGTCCCCCGGGTCCTCCGCCGGGAGGTGAGCGAGCGCGTCCGCGCCGACGGCACCGTGCTGACGCCGTTCGCCGAGGACGAGGTGCTGGCGGAAGCGAGGCGGCTCGTCGAGGAGGGCGTCGCCTCGATCGCGGTCTGCTTCCTCCACTCCTACGCCTTCCCGCAGCACGAGCGGCGCGCCGGCCAGCTGATCAGGAAGGCCTTCCCGGGCGTCGCGGTCACGCTCTCACATCAGGTGACTCAGGAGTACCGCGAGTACGAACGAACGGCGACGACGGTGGCGGACGCGATGATCAAGCCCCGCATGGCCGGGTATCTCGATCACCTGGGCCAGCGGCTGCGGCGCAAGAAGTTCGATGGCGCGTTCCTGATCACGCGCTGCGACGGCGGCGTCATGGGCGCCCGGGAGGCGCGGGAGCGGCCGATCCGCACGCTGATCTCCGGACCGGCGAGCGGAGCGATGGGCGGGGCGACGCTGGCCCGGTGGCTCGAGATCGACAACCTCATCTGCGCCGACATGGGCGGGACGAGCTTCGACGCGGCGTTGATCATCGGCGGCGAGCCGTCGATCTCGCCCGTGACGCGGATCGAGAGCCTGCCGCTCCTCGTGCCGGTGATCGAGCTCGCGACGATCGGCGCCGGCGGCGGCTCGATCGCGTGGATCGACGCCGGCGGGGCGCTCAACGTCGGTCCCCAGTCCGCGGGTGCGGACCCCGGCCCGATCTGCTACGGCAAGGGCGGCGTCGCGCCGACGTTCACCGACGCCGCGCTCGTCAGCGGCGTCCTCGACGGCTCGCGGTTCCTCGGCGGCGAGATCGCGCTCGACCTCTCCGCAGCCCGAGACGGAATCCGCACGCGCATCGCCGAGCCGCTCGGTCTCTCCGTCGACGAGGCCGCGGCCGGGATCGTGACGCTGACGGAGGCGAAGATGGCGGCGACGCTCGAGGAGCTGACGATCGGAAAGGGCCTCGACCCGCGCGAGTTCAGCCTCCTCGCCTACGGCGGCGGCGGGCCCGTGGTCGCGACCGCGCTCGCGTCGCGGCTCGGCATCCCTCGCGTGATCGTGCCCAGCTCCCCGGGAACCTTCTCCGCCTGGGGTGCGCTCACCCTCGACGTCGTCCACGACTTCGCGCGGACGTCGCTCGGCTCGCTCGCGACGCTCCGTCCCCGCGAGGTCACGTCCAGCTTCGCCGCGCTCGAGAAGCGCGCGCAGGCGGCGCTCGAGCGAGAGAAGGTGCCGTCCCGGAAGCGCGTGCTCCTGCGCTCGATCGACATGCGCTACGAGGGACAGGAGCACACGCTCACCCTTCCCGTCGACAGACGCTTCGTCACGACGCCGCGGCTCGATCGCCTGCGCGAGGAGTTCGACGCGCGCCACGAGGTCGTGTACGGCTACTCGATGGCCGATCCGGTCGAGGTCACCGCCTACCGGATCCGGGCAGTCGGCTCGCTCGAGAAGCCGCGGCCCAAGCCGCTGCCGAGGGGCCGGGCGGACGCGGTGTCCGCACGGATCGGCTCGCGGCGGGTGCTCCATCGCGAGTCGGGAGGCAGGCGCGAGTGGGCTGTCTTCGAGCGCTCCCGCCTGCGCGCCGGGAACCGGATCACTGGCCCGGCGATCGTCGAGGAGCCCGCGTCGACGACCCTGGTCGGTCCCGGGCAGGAGCTCTCGGTCGACACGCTCGGGAACCTCGTGATCTCGGTCGGGACACGCGCGTGATGGCTGCGAGGCGGAGGAAGCAGACGATCGACCCGGTCACGTTCGCGGTCGTCCGGAACGCGCTGATCTCGGCGGCGCGCGAGATCTACTGGGTGTTCAAGCGGACGACGATGCTCCCGATCCTCTACGAGTACAACGACTTCGGGATGTCGCTGTACGACGACCGGCTGAACCTGATCGCCGAGGCGCCGGGCCTTCCGATCTTCGTCGGCTCGCTCGACGACTGCATCGACCGGACGATCTCCGAGCTGGGCGGCCGGGAGAACCTTCGCCCAGGCGACATCCTCTTCAACAACCATCCGTACCTGACGGCCGGGCAGCCCGCGGATGCGGCGCTGATGGAGCCGATCTTCCACGACGACCGGCTGATCGGCTTCGGCGCGCTGCGAGCGCATATGGGCGATCTCGCGGCGATGGGGCCGTACCCGACGAACGCGACCGAGGTCTTCCAGGAGGGCATCCTCCTGCCGGCCGTCAAGCTCTACGAGGAGGGGCGACTCAACGACACGGTCGTTCGCATCCTCCGTGCCAACTCGCGCATCCCCGCCGAGACCGTCGGCAACACCCTCGCCGGCGCGGGCGCGCTCCGTGCGGGCAGCAAGGCGCTGCGTGCGGTCGTCTCCAGGTACGGGCTCGAGACCTACTACGCGACGATCGACGAGCTGCTCGACCACGGCGAGCGAGTCGCCCGTGAAGGCATCGCGCGGATCCCCGACGGCGTCTACCGCTTCGAGGACGTGATCGACGACGACGGCGTCGTCCTCGGCGTTCCGGTCCCCGTCGAGGTCGCGATCACGGTCGCGGGCAGCGAGCTGACGATCGACACGACCGGCTCGGCGACGCAGCAGCTCGGCCCGGTCAACTGCCCGTGGGGCTACACGCTGACGACGGCGCGGTTCTCTCTCAAGCGACTCGTCAGCTCGGGCATCCCCGCCAACTCCGGCGAGAACCGGCCGCTGACCGTGATCGCGCCCGAGGGCAGCGTCTTCAACCCGGTCGCCCCTGCCGCGTCCTTCATCTCCTGGCTGACGTCGCTGCGGCTCTCCGACGCGATCATGGCCGCCCTCGCGCCGGCGCTCCCGGACGAGATCCCGGCCATGAACGGCGGCGACCTCGCCGGCATCCTCGCGTACATCGCCCAGCCCGACGGCCGGTGGGCCTTCTTCTGGGACGAGGCCGGGATCGGGCACGGCGCGAAGCGCGGCAGGGACGGGATGAACGGCCTCATCCATCCGATCTCGGCGGGCATCGAGGCCCTTCCGGCGGAGCTGATGGAGACGCGCATGCCGATCCTGAAGCGTCGCTTCGAACTGGACCGGGACTCGGGCGGCCCAGGCCGCTGGCGCGGCGGCCTCTCGACGATCGCCGAGTACGAGTTCCTCTCGAGCGGGATCGCGGT
Source organism: Actinomycetota bacterium (assembly GCA_016870235.1). Next base: position 4,534 of record VGCB01000126.1, read on the forward strand.
CACGATCTCCGACCGCACGACCGGCGAGATCCGCGGCCTCGAGGGCGGCGGCTCGCCACCACGGCTGAACGAGGTGCGCTTCTACGCAGACACCGAGAGGGAGCTCTCGCTCGGCAAGAAGTCCGACCTGATGGTCGCGGCCGGCGACCGCTTCGTGAACCGGCCCGCAGGCGGCGGCGGCTTCGGCAATCCCTTCGAGCGCGATCCCGGGCTCGTGGCCGAGGACGTGCGGAACGACTACGTCTCGCGCGAGGCGGCGCGGAAGCTGTACGGCGTCGCGCTGCGTGAGGACGGGTCGGTCGACGTCGCGGGGACGAATCGCCTGCGTCGCGGCAAGCGCTGATCGCACCCAAGCCGAAGGGAGGCCACCGCTTCGAGGCACTCGAGGCGACCACCGTCGCCACCCTCGACCACCGGCGCTTCGCGGTCGTCCGACCGCGGCATGCGTCGGCTCTCACGCTGGTTCCGTGACGCGGCTCGTCCTGGCGAGCTCGAGCTCGAGCGGCGGCGCCTCCGGGACGATCTCCCGGGTCTCGCGGGCGTGAAGCAGCGTCGTCCGGACGATCAGCTTCGCGCGGGCGAAGTTGTCGAGCGCCGTCGGCACCGGCCCGACGCGGTGACCCAGCGCGTAGCCGGCCGCGTTCCGGCCCATCGCGCGGTACGACTCGGCCGAGTAGAGCGGCGACATGCCGAAGAGCTCGAGGTTGTCGAGTGGCTCCAGATCGGCGCGGTGGATCACAGCCGTGCCCTTCGACTGCAGTCCGATCGCGACCCCCGACCCCGAGAGCCTGGCGCCGTCGTGCGCAATGAAGGCGACGTCTGCCGTCCGGCGCACGCGCACGAGGCGCGGGACGGCTCCCTCCTCGCGGATCCCGCCGACCAGCGCGTCGAGGACCTCCTCGTGGGAGACGCCGCTGATCGTCTCCCTGATCGCGGTCGCGAACGCGGGCCCGACGGCGACGACGACCTCCGCCGGGTCGTCGGAGACGGTGGCCTCGCCGACCTCCGCGACGAGCGGCGCGCCCCCCGCGTCCGCGTCGGCCAGCGCGCGCGCGTCGAGCGCGTGCGGCAGCGCCTGCAGGAGCTCCCAGCGCTCGCCCTCGAGCCGGTACCCGGTGCCCGGGCCGGTGTACGCGTTCGGGTCGTTGACGGCCGAGCGGACGAGCCCGTCGCGGTCGATCACCGAGGAGGTCTGGAGGTAGTCGGCCGCGATCCGCTGCCGTTGCATCCCGAGCACGGCCTCGGCGACGTCGCCGAAGCCCCGCCGGTCGAGGGCGAGCGCGACGTCGAGCCCGGTCACGCCGCGCTCGATCAGGGCGTCGGCCGCCTCGACGTCGGCGGCCCGGTCGCGATCGGGCAGATCGGAGGAGTCGTAGCCCGACGTGGCCGCGACGATCTCCGCGTCGGAGATCGCAGGCAGCCCGAGTTCCGCGAACACGGCCTGAGCGGCCCGTGCACCTCGCTCTCGCGTCCGTGTCACCTCCGCTTCCGTCACCGGCTCGATTCCGCCGTCGACCTGCCAATCGCGCTGGATCGTGAGCCACTCGTCGATGTCGTCGGCGTCGTAGTTGCCGCCGCCGAACGTGTTGTCGTGCCGCGGCATCACGGAGTAGCCCGAGGTGACGAAGTCCGTTCCCGGCAGGAACTGCCCCATCAGCTTGGCCGTCTTTCGGATCGGCGAGTGCGACGCGATCGCGTCGTTGCCCGAGGCAACCTCGAGATCGAGCCACGCGGCGAGGACGTTCTCGGCCAGGATCGCCTTCGTCCCGCCGGGCACCGAGAGCGCGAGCGCGACGCAGGAGATCGAACCGTTCTGGACACCCTGGGAACCCGCAGCCCGAACGACGGAGACGCACCGCGCCTCGAGGTAGAGCATCGACATCCCTTCGGCGTGCCCCATCAGCGCCTCGGAACCCGCGCCGGACGTGAACCGCACCTTGACGCCGCGCGACGCGTACGCGGCGCCGAGGAACGCCTTCGACCAGGGCGTGTCGTCGCCGTCTCGGAAGACGCTCTCCGTCCCGTAGACGGACAGCGTCTCCGCATAGGTGACGAGACCGCGGATCGCGAGCTCCAGGTTCCGGCGCTCCTCGACCGCGCACTGCGTCATCACGCCGGGGCGTCCCGTCTGCGAGCCGATCAGGAGCGCGAGCGCGTTGAGCGGCGCGTAGCGGGCGACGCCGACGGTCGTCTCGATCTCGGCGAAGCCGCGAAGCGCTGCCTCGGCCGCGTCTGCCGCGAGCAGTGCCGGGTTCTCCTTCAGGTTCGTCACGTGTGCCTGGTTCGCGGGGTCGCGGCGCGCGCGCAGCTTCTTCAGCGCCAGCATCAGCTCGACCGGGTCGAGGAGGTCGATCACGCGGGCGAGCTTCGCAGGCGTCAGCCCCCGCCCGATCCGTACGACCTCGGCCCGCGAGACGCCGACGTCGACGAGCATGCGGGCGATCGCCTCGTCCGGGAGCGCCATCGCTCCGGCGGCGACCTCGAGGTCGAGCCCGTGGGCGACGAGGAAACGGTCGATGACATCGAACTCGGCTTCGGCGCGGCCGTCCAGCCGGACGACCCGACCGCCGTCGAGCACCAGCTCCGGGGCAGGGTCGTTCGGCCCGCCCGCGGCGACGAGACCGAGCTCGGCCCACGGCGCCACGAGCGTCTCGCGACGGAGCTCGCGTCGCGCCCGCGAGTCGAAGCGGCCGCTAGCCACGGAGGAGCCCTCGCTCCGCGTACGCCGTCGCCGCTTCGCGGACGAACGCCGCCGTGCGACGGGCGCCGCGGCCGTCGAGGAGCGCGGCCCAGCCCTCGAGCTCGGCGCCGGTCGAGCGTCCGGGCCGCAAGG
>VGCB01000127.1 GCA_016870235.1 Actinomycetota bacterium
CCCGCGGGGGGGGGGGGGAAGTCGGTGAAGCCGGGTCTTGTCGCCTCAGCGAAGACTGAGACGCTCCAGCACGTCCGCCGCCGTCGCCGCCTCGGCCGTCCACGTCGCGAGCGCATCCACGTAGGCGTCGAACAGCTCCGCGGGCTCCCACGGGGCGGCGGCGACGCAGTCGCGGACGACGAGCGCCGGGATGTCGCGGGCGAACGCCTCGCGCGCGGTGGTCGAGATCGCGTTGTTGACGCTGACGCCCGTGAGGACGACGGCGTTGCAGCCAAGGCGTGAGAGCTCGGAGTCGAGCGCGCTGCCGTGGAAGCACCCGGGTCGGTTGTGGGGAACCTCGAGGTCGGCGGCGGCGCGCTCGAGCCGGGGGTCGACGCCGGCAAACGCGGCGCCCGCACGGAAGTGGAGGTTGAAGTCGAACGGGGCGAGCAGGCCCGCATCCGACCCGTCCGCCGCGAGCAGGTAGGTGCAGAAGACGACGGGAAGCCCGGCCGCTCACGCCTCGCCGAGGAACCCGTTCAACCGCTCGATCAGCGGCTCGGCGGTGGCGTTCGCGAACGGCCCCTCCGGCGAGACGAAGACGGCCTGCATGTCGACGACGAGCACCGCCGGTCTGAGGGCTCTGAGGTCGAGCGTGATCACGACGCCCGCCGAGAAGGAAGGCGCCGGCGCCCGCGAACGCCGCCCAGAACAGCACCTGGCTCGTGATCGCGGCGGCTCGGAACTCGGCGAGGAGCGTTCCGTCCGTCACGGCGGCTCGCTGGTCGGGCAGGAGCATGACCGCCAGCGCGAGCGGGCAGGCGAGCGCCGCCGCCGCGACCCACCGCCGGCGTCGCGACCACGCGAGTGCAGCCCCGGCGAAGCCGCCGATCCCGATCGCGACGGCGGCGAGCCAGAGCAGCTGCCGCTCGCCGAGGGGAAGCGCAGAGTCGACGCCCGGCGGCAGCGGCGGGTAGACCGCGTTCGGGAGCGCCACGACCGCCCAGGCGAAACCGCCCACGACGAGGAGCCAGAGCCGCCGCGGCGCCGCCACGAGCGGAGCGAGGAACGTCAGCGCGCCGGCGACGAGCAGCCCGAACCCGAGCCCCAGCATCAGCTCGCCCGCCACGAGCCCGCCGCGCTGCCCAGCCCGCGAGAACGGCTCCGGCACTCCGAGGGCGTGGTCGTGGCCCGTGCCCGCCTCGAGAGCGACCGCTCGATCCACCACCCGCTCCGCCACGAGCAGATCGAAGACGAGAGCGACGAGCGCCGCCGCGAGCCCGGCGATCAGCGCGACGCGCAGCCATGCGGTCGCCCGGAGCCTCGCCGACTCAGTGGCAGGGTGCGCTCGCGAGGTGACGGCCGTCGTGGAAGAGCTCATGGAAGAGGTTCTGGTGAGCGGCGGACGTCGAGATCAGCGCCGCGGCCGTCCCCTGGTCGAACAGCACGAGGTAGAGGATCGCGGCGCCCGCGACCATGAAGCCGGCCGCGAGCACCTGATCGGCGACCCGCGCGGGAAGGGCGGTGACGAGCGAGCGGGGGGCGAGGGAGTGCACCGGTGCCTCCTCAGTGGTGGTCATGGTCATGGTCGTGGTCGTGGTCGTGCGCGTCGTGGTGGGCGATCGCGGCTGCGCGCCGCTCGATCTCCTCCGAGCCGACGAGGCCCCGCTCGACGACGAGTCGCTCGAGCGCCGCGAGCCAGCGCTCGTAGTAGCTCCAGCCGTCGCTCTCGACGCCGTTCGCGCGCTCCCAACCGTCGATTTCGGCGATCAGGCGGCCACGGAACTCCTCCCAGTCGAGACCGCGCTCCCCGCAGAGGGCGACCGCGACGCCGAACGCGCGGGCCTCCCACGGCTCGGCGAAGACGAGCTCGCCGTTCGCGCGCGGCAGGCCCTCGGTCTGCGCGATCGCGTCGCTGACGGTCACGACGGCACCTTCGCGAGGCCGGTGCCGATCATCGACTCCCGCGTCACGAGCGCCACGAGCTCGTCCTCGGACAGCCCCTCAGTGCCGGTGGGCCGCTGCGGCAGCACGAGGTAGCGGACGTCGGAGCTCGAGTCCCAGACCCGGATCTCGACTCCGTCGGGCAGCTCGACGCCGAACTCCTGCAGCACGCTCCGAGGCTCGCGCACCGCGCGGGCCCGGTACTCGGGCGACTTGTACCAGGAGGGCGGCAGCCCGAGCAGGCCCCACGGGTAGCACGAGCAGAGCGTGCAGACGACGAGGTTGTGCACGTCGTCGGTGTTCTCGACGGCGAGCACGTGCTCGGCCACGAACCCGCCGACGCCGAGCTCGCGGGCCGCCGCCGTCGCGTTCTCGAGCAACCGCTCCCGGAACGCGGGATCGACCCACGCGCGGGCGACGACGCGCGCGCCGCCCATCGGCCCGATGTCGTTCTCGTAGGCGCTGACGACCGCGTCGACCGCCCCCTCGCTGAGAAGCCCCTTCTCGATCAGCAGCGACTCGATCGCACGAGCACGCAGCGATGCGTACGCGGAGGCGGTCCGCGCGACGATGTCGGTCTCGGTCATGCGGCCTCCCGCGGCTCGAGGTACGACTCCCAGAGGTCGATGAACACCGCGCGGGCCTCCCCGTCCGGCCACAGGTCGGCGCCGTCGAAGCGAACCGAGTAGACGTGCTCCGGGCTCTCTCCCTCGCCGCGGCGGTTCGAGTCGGGGAACACGTAGGCGTCGTGGACACGGTGGACGACGCCGGGCTTCCCCTGCGCGTAGCCGGGGATGCGCGAGTGGCGCTCGCCGGGGAGCACGCGACCGCGGACGGGCGCGCCGACGGCGAAGCGGGGAGCACGGTCGAGCGGGCGGGTTGCCGGCGCGCCCTCGCGGAGCAGCGTCCGCAGGCCGTCGGCAATCGCCGGATCGGCGGCGGTCTGAGGTGCGACGCCGACGGCGACCGCGTGCATCCGCTCCTCGATCTCCTCCGCGGACAGGACGCCCACCTTGACGCAGTTCGCCTCGAGCGTGTGCAGCCAGCGACCGTAGTAGCCGGCGCCGATGTAGAAGAACGGGTCCATCTCGTCGATCGCCTCGCGGAACTGGTCGACGTTGTACAGCCCGGCCCCGATCGTCGAGAGGATCCCGGCGACGACCGAGCCCTCCCAGTCGGAGTGGAACACCGGCTCGTCGGTCTCGATCGGCACGGGCCCGAAGCCGAGCACTCCGCCGAGATCGTGCGGACGCACTGTCATGTCACGCAACAGGATCCCCGATCCGGCGCGCCGGCGCAAGGCGGGCGCGGCCTCGCGTTTCGCGCCGTGACTGCGTACGCTACGGACCCGCCGGAGACGTCCAGGAGACGAGAGCGAAGGGAGGCTCGATGTTCAAGGATTCGCTAGGGAAGCTCACCCGTGGGGAGGACCTGACGGCCGACGAGGTGACCGAGTTCGTCGAGAACATGCGCGACGACGTCATCACCGAGGTGCAGATCGCCGGCTTCCTCGTGGCGCTCGTGATGAAGGGCCCGAGCGTCGACGAGGTCGCGGCGATCACGCGGGCGATGCGCGCGAACTGCGTGCAGATCGCCCCGAAGGTGAAGGGGAACCTCACGGACGTCTGCGGAACGGGCGGGGGCCTCACGACCTTCAACATCAGCTCGGCCAACGCGCTCCTGACCGCGTCGGCAGGGGTGCCGGTCGCGAAGCACGGCTCGCGCTCGATCTCCGCCTCCTCCGGCAGCGCGGACGCGCTCGAGGCACTGGGCGTCAACGTCGAGCTCACGCCCGAGCAGGGCGAGAGGCTGATCGAGGAGGTCGGGATCTCCTTCCTCTACGCGCCGAACTTCCATCCCCTGATGCTGAAGGTGTTCTTCCCCGAGCTCGCGCTCGGGATCAAGACGATCTTCTTCACGATCATCGGCCCGCTGATCAACCCGGCGGGTGCGCCGCACCACATGATGGGCGTGTACCAGCCGCACCTCGTCGACCTCGTCAGCCAGGCCGCGGCGCAGCTCGACATGAAGCACGTGATCGTCGCCCACGGCGTCGACGGCCTCGACGAGATCTCGATCCTCGGGCCGAGCACGATCGCCGAGGTCAAGGGCACGAAGGTCGAGAAGTACGAGATCGCGCCCGAGGACTTCGGCTTCAAGCGTGCGACGTTCGAGGACGTCAAGGGCGGCGACCCCGCCTTCAACGCCGGCGTCATCCGCGGGATCTTCAGCGGCGAGGATCAGGGGCCGCGCCGCGACTTCCTGGTTCTCAACAACGCGTTTGCGCTCGTCGCCGCCGGCGTCGTCGATCGTCCCGAGGACGGGATCAAGAAGGCGAACGAGAACCTGGACTCCGGACGGGCGACGGCGAAGCTCGAGGAGCTCGTGTCGGCGTCGCACCAGTTCGCGAAGGCGTGAGTCGGCCGAGCCTCGTCGCCCGGATCCGGCAGCGTCAGGCCGAGGGCCTGATGCCGGTGATCTCGGAGATCAAGGTGCGCTCGCCGAAGGAGGGAGACCTCCTTCGCGGGCGCTCCCCCTCCGACCTCGCCCGCACCTACCTGACGCGGCCGATCGCGGGCATCTCGGTCGTGACCGAGCCCACGCAGTTCGGCGGCTCCGTCGAGACGATCCGGCAGGTGGCTGCGCTCGGCGACGTGCCGATCCTCCGCAAGGACTTCCTCCGGGATCGCGCCGCCATGGAGGAGACCGCCGAGGCGGGCGCGTCGACCGTGCTGCTGACCGTGTCGATCATCGGGCTCGACCACCTCGCCGAGGTACACGCGCACGCAAAGGCGTGCGGCCTCGAGACGCTCGTCGAGACGCACCAACCGGAGGAGCTCGACAGCGTCCTCGCCCTCGGGCTCGAGCCGGACATCCTCGGCATCAACAACCGCGACATCCTGATCGGCGAGACCGACGACGGCGACGTCCGCCGGACCGAGGGCATCGTGGCCGGGGTGCCGCCGGGATGGCTCGTTCTCTCCGAGTCCGCGATCGCAGGCGCCGAGGATGCGCGGCGCGCGCGAGAAGCGGGCGCAGACGCCGTCCTCGTCGGCACCGCGATCCTCCGGGCGCCCGATCCGGGTGAGAAGATCGACGAGCTCGTCGGCGTGGGCTGGAGTCGATGATCCGCGTCAAGACGTGCGGCATCACCTCGGTCGCCGACGCGGAGCTCTGCATCGAGGCAGGCACGGACGCGCTCGGCCTCGCCGCCGAGTACCCGCATCCGGTGCCCTGGAACCTGTCGCGCGAGCTGGCCCGCGACCTCGCCGACCGGTTTCGTGGCGTCGTCGAGTGCGTGATGATCTCGGGCGGCGAGGCCCCGAGGATCCTGGCGCTGATCGAGGCCGTGCAGCCGTCGAGCGTCCAGCTGCACGCGGACGAGACGCTCGAGACGGTTGCGGCCGTGCGGAACGGGCTCGACGGCACGGGAATCCCAGTCGTGAAGGCGGTCAGGGTGCCGATCGGCGACACGTCGCCGGCCGAGCACTGGGTCGGCGTCGCCCGGCAGTTCGTCGACGCCGGCGCCGATCGCATCCTGCTCGACTCGAAGTCGGCGACCAAGGCGGCGGGCACCGGCGTCGCGGTCGACTGGTCGGTCGCGGCGGAGATCGTCGCGGCGGTCGGCGTGCCGGTGATGCTCGCCGGCGGCCTCGGGCCGGAGAACGTCGGCGCCGCCATCGCGCAGGTGCGGCCGTGGGCGGTCGACGCGATCAGCTCGCTCGAGGACGACGAGCACCGGAAGGTTCCCGAGCGGGTGCGGGCCTTCGTCGCGGCGGCGCGGGCTGCCGGGTAGCGTTGCGGCGAGGCCGGTCGACACGGCCTCGCGAATGCCCACCCGGCCCAGCAGCCCAGGAAAGGAGCGCCGATGCCGCGCACGATCCACAACCCGGACGGGATCCACCCGCCGCCGGGCTACAGCCACGTCGTGGTCGCCACGGGGAGCCGGCTCGCGTTCATCGCCGGGCAGGCTGCGCTCGAGCGCGACTTCTCGCTGATCGGCGAAGGCGATCTCGCCGCCCAGACGACGAAGGCGATGGAGAACCTCGGAGTCGCGCTGGCCGAGGTCGGCGCGACCTGGGACGACGTCGTCAAGTCGACGGTCTACACGACGCGCCCGCACGACTACGAGGTGATCGGCGGGGCGATGGCCGCGGCGATGGGAGGAGCGGCCCCGCCGGCGCAGGTGATCCTCGGCGTCACCGGGCTCGCCCTGCCCGAGCTGATGGTCGAGATCGAGCTCGTCGTCTCGCTTCCCTGACGTGCGCGCCGTCCGGATCCACGGTCACGGCGGGCCCGACGTCCTCCGTCTCGAGGAGGTGCCGGAGCCCAGGCCCGGCCCGGGCGATCTTCTCGTCCGGCTGCGCGCGACCTCGGTGAACCACCGCGACGTCTGGATCCGTCGCGGCCATCCGCATCCGGCCTATCGGGTCGAGCTGCCCGCGGTGCTCGGGATCGACGTCTGCGCGGACGTCGTCGATGCGGCCGACGACGTGGAGGGCGTCGCCCCCGGCGACCGGGTGACGGCGAACCCGTACCGGCACTGCGGGAGGTGCGGCTTCTGCGTCCGCGGGCGGTTCCAGGACTGCCCGCGGTTCTCCGTCTTCACGGGAACGAACGCCGAGCTCTTCTGCCTCCCGGCCGCGACGGCCGTCCGCGTCGATCCCGGCGTCCCCGACGCGCACGTGGCCGCGTTCCCGAACACCTACGTGACCGCGTGGCAGATGCTGATCGGCAAGGCGCGCCTGTCGCCTGCCGACACGCTCTTCGTCTGGGGAGGGACGAGCGGCCTCGGCAGCGCGGCCGTCGACATCGCCCGGATCGTCGGGGCCCGGGTGATCGCGAGCGCCGGCACCGACGCGAAGCTCGAGGCGCTCCGGGCCTACGGCGTCGCCGCCACCGTCCACCACCACGCCGACGACGTCGTCGCCCGCGTCGCCGAGCTCACGGACGGCGAGGGGGCGACGGTCGTGTTCGAGCACATCGGGCAGGCGACGTGGCAGCGGTCGCTCGAGCTCGTCTCCCCGTCGGGCACGATCGTCAGCGCCGGCGCGACGAGCGGCGACGACGCGCGGATGGACATCACGCTCATGTTCGCGAAGCAGGTGCGGATCCTCGGCTCGCGGCTCGGGACGATGGAGGACGCGCTCACCGCCGCGCGGCAACTGAACGCCGGCCGCCTGCGGCCGCTGATCGGGCCGACGGTGGCGCTCGCCGACGTCGCCGAGGGGCACCGCCTGCTCGAGGAGGGCGCGGCGATCGGGAAGGTGATCGTCGTCCCGTAGGCCGGGCTCTACATCCGGGCGAGGAAGGCCTCGACCGCCGCCGCGAACTCCGCGGGCAGCTGGTCGGGGAGCGGCACCATGCCGCCGGCGATCACGGCCGACTCCGCGTGCGGGACGGCGGCGAGGAGCGCGTCG
>VGCB01000128.1 GCA_016870235.1 Actinomycetota bacterium
TCGGCTTCAAGAGCAGGGTCGCGGGCAGCTCCTTCATCACGGAGAGGAAGACGAGCGCCGCGCCGACGAGGACGCCCGGGAGCGCAAGCCGCACGGTGATCCCGAGGAACGAGCGGCCGGCGCTCCGGCCGAGGCCTCGTGCCGCCTCCTCGAGCCGCGTGCTGACGGTGACCAGGCTGGCGCTGACCCCGGCGAGGGCCTCCGGCTGGAAGCGCACGACGTAGGCGAAGACGAGCAGGGCGGTCGACTGGTAGAGCGAGCCGCCGTAGCGCGCACCGAAGAAGACGAGCGACAGCGCGATCACGATCCCCGGGAGCGCGTTCGAGGCGAAGCAGGCCCGCTCGAGGGCCCGGCTGACGAACGACGGCCGGCGCCGGACGAAGAGCGCCACCGGGATCGCGGCCGCGACGGCGACGATCGCGGCCGCGATCGAGACCTGGAGAGTGCGGAGCGCCGCCTCCCAGGCGATCGAGAGCGGGTGACCGAGCTGGATCCCCTTCACGGTCCACCAGACGAGGACGCCGAGAGGCACGACGAGGAAGAAGGCGACGACGAGGCCGACGAAGCCGAGGGCGGGCAGCCGCCACGCGCCGAGCGTGGTCGTCCGGCGACGCCGCCCCGCCCCCGGGCCGGTGCGCGCGTATCGCGCTCGGCGCCGGACGAGCGCGTCGGCCAGGAGCGCGACGCTCGAGAGCGCGATCAGCACGAGCCCGAGCGTCGCCGCGGCGCTACGGTCGAACGCGGCCGTGTACTGGAGGTAGACGGCCCGCGTCAGCGACGGGTACTGCATCAGCGCCACGGCGCCGAAGTCGGCCAGCGTGTAGAGGGCGACGAGAAGGCTCGCCGCCGTCAGGGAGGGCCGCAGGGCGGGCAGCACGACGCGGAACGCGAGCCTCGAGCGGGAGACCCCGAGCGACCTGGCTGCCTCGACGAGGGACGGGTCGAGCGACCGGAAGCCCGCCATCGCGAGGAGCAGGACGTAGGGGTAGGTCGAGAGCGTCAGCGCCGCCGAGGCGCCGACGAGCCCATAGATGTCGGGCAGGCGGTCGACGCCGAGCGGCTCGAGCGCCTGCTGCGCAAACCCCCGGGGGCCGAACACGCCGAGAAGGGCGAGCGAGGCGACGTAGCTCGGCAGGACGAGCGGCAGCGTGGCCGCCACGGTGAGGGCACGCCGGTAGGGCAGGTCGGTCGAGGTGAGGAGCCACGCGAGCGGCACCCCGATCGCGAGCGAGGCCGCGCACACGACGACGACGAGGATCACCGTGTCGAGGACGATCCGCGCGGTCCTCCCGTCGAGGATGTCGAGAGAGGCCGAGCCGCCCGAGACGGCGCGGATCACGAGGTAGGCGAGAGGAAGCAGGAGTGCCGCGGTCACGACCGCGGCACTCGCAAGCAGGAGGATCGACCCCGGCGCCCGGGGATGAGAGCGCGGCCTCACCGCGTATAGCCCACCTCACCGAGCAGACGGAGCGTGATCGGGAGCTCGCGACCGAGCCGACCGAGGTTGATGCTCGGGCCCTGGAGGTCGCCGATCTTCGGCAGGCCGGGTCGGGGGAGGACGCCGCCGACGAGCGGGTACTCGGCGTTGCCGGGACCGCGCGCGATGAACCGCTGGGCCTTCTTCGAGAGCAAGAAGTCGACGAGCTTCTGCGCCTCGGCGCCGTTGGCGGCGGTCTTCAGGATCCCGGCGGCCGCGCAGTTGACGACCGCTCCCGGGTCGCCCTTGGCGAGGAAGTGGTTGGCCACGGGGGCGTTCGGCTCCTGCGCCTTGAGCTGCGTGAGGTAGTAGTGGTTCACGAGGCCGATCTCGATCTCGCCCCGGGCGAGCGCCTGGAGCACCTGCGAGTTGCCGGAGTAGAACCGTACATCGTTGGCCTTGAGCCCGAGCAGGAAGTCGCGGGTGCGATCGTCGCCGGCCTCGAGGCGCATGACGCTGACGAAGGCCTGGAACGAGGCGTTCGTCGGCGGCAGGCCGACCTTGCCCTTCCAGCGCGCCCCCGTCAGCGCGTACACGGAGTCGGGAAGCTCGGACTGCTGCACGCGCTCGGTGTTGTAGGCGAGCACGCGCGCACGCCCGCTCGTGCCGACCCACGCCCTGTTCGGCGAGCGGAACCGCGGCGGGACCCGCTCGAGCGTCGCCGCGGGGAGCGTCTTCAGCAGCCCCTCGCGGGAGACGGCGCCGACCGCACCGGCCTCCTGACCCCAGAACACGTCCGCGGGGCTGTTGCCGCCCTCCTCGAGGATCGTGGCGGCGAGCGCCGCGGAGTCGCCGTAGCGCGCCTCGACCCGGATCCCCGTCTCCTTCGTGAACATCTCGAAGAGGGGCTTGGCAAAGGCCTCCGACCGTCCCGAGTAGACGGTGACGGAGCCTGCGGTCGGCGCCGCCGCGGCGACGGTGACGGCGACGACTGCGATCAGCGCCGCGGTCGTGAGGGCGAGGAGCCGTCTTCTCACGTATCCTCCTTGAGGGAATCCGAATATCGTGTGTAAGGTTGACCTTACACGATTCTTCCAATCGCCGTCGGAGCTACTGCGGCCGGCCGCGGTCGACCTCGACGGGCACAGACCGTCTAGAGTCCACGGCATGGCGCACGGTCAGGGCCACTCCGTCGACGAGTACCTCGAGACGATCTACTTCCTCGCCTTCCCGATCGGCGAGTACCGGCCCGCGACGGGATCGCAGGCGATTGCGTCACGCGTGGCGGAGATGCTCGGCGTCTCGCGGGCCTCGGCCGGGGAGATGCTGAAGCGCCTCGAGGCGGAGGGTCTCGTCGAGCGTGGCGACCGCAAGGAGGCGATCCTCACGCCCACGGGCATCGAGCGCGCCGAGAGGGTCGTCCGCAAGCACCGCATCATCGAGCGCTTCCTCACCGACTTCATGGGCTACACGGCGTCCGAGTCGCACGTGAAGGCGGACGAGATGGGCGACACCTTCACGGACGAGATGATCGAGCGGATCAACGAGAAGCTGGGCTTCCCCGACCGCTGCCCGCACGGCTGGCCGGTCGAGACGGCGTTCGAGCAGGACGAGAACGCCGAGCTCGTCGCGCTCGCCGACCTTCCGCCGGGGGACGAGGCGATCATCGTCCGGCTGGCGGAGCACGACGGCGACCTCCTGCACTGGTTCTACGACGAGGGGTTCGCACCCGGCGTGCGCGTCGCCGTCGAGGAGGCCCAGCCCGCGGCCGGCCAGTTCAAGGTGCGGCTCGGCGACGGCCGGCGCGCGATCGCCGAGAAGGCGGCGCAGGGCCTGTACGTCAGGCTCGCGTAGCGGCCGACCCGACCTCCCTCCTCGCTCTCCCCGGCCGCCGGTGCCGCTCAGCCTGGATCCACCGATGCGCGTGATCGCTCGACTGCGCGCGCCTGCCGGGGTCGTCAGGACGTGCGCGGAACCGTTCGTGAAGGCGTGTGCCTTTGCGAACGGTTCCGCCCGCGGAGCGCACCACCTGGGTCAACACCACCGAGACGATCGAGATCAGGCGCAGCCCAGGTGGTACGCAGCCTGGCGGGCCCGGCGGAATGCACCCGCCCGCGCGCATCGGTGGATCCAGGCTCAGGCGAGGGAGGGACGGACGTCCGCCCACAGGCCGAGCGCCGCGATCCCGACGAGCAGGAGGCCGGAGACGACCTCGACGAGCCGGTGCCTCCGCGCGAGGAACACGGTGACCGTCCGCTGCACCGGCACCGCGAGCAGCGGCAGGACGGCGAGCGGCCACCCGAAGCCCGCGGTGAAGAACGCGACGTACAGCAGGGAGTCGAGCAGGGCGCCCGTGCCGCTGACGCTCCCGATCACGAAGGCCGAGACGACGAGCGGCCCCGTACACGGGAGCGTCATCGGCGCCAGGAGCATGCCGTACACGTACGCGGTCGCTCCGGTGCTCCGCAGCAGCGGGACGCGCGTCGAGCCGAGCCGCGCGAACGGGTTGCGGCGCAGCAGCATCGCGATCCCGAGGAGGAGCACGGCGCCGTAGAGCACGGGCAGGAGCCAGCCAAGGATGTCGGCGACGCTGCGGTCGAGCGCGTGCAGCAGGAAGCCCATCCCCGTCATCACCGTGAGGATCCCGGCGAAGACCAGGAGCCCCGCGAGACGGGGGATGCCGCCGCCGGCCTCTCCCCGGTCGCGCGCACGGTTGGCGAGCATGACGAGGAACCCGGGGTAGAGCGGGAGGACGCAGACGTTCCCGAGGATCGCGGCGTTCCCGAGCGTGAAGGCCTTCAGGTACTCGGACATCGCCGGGACTGCGAGCGGGTCAGCCCGCGGACCGAACGGCGTCGACGATCTCGCCGGCGCTCGCCGATCCCGTGCGGAGCTCGCCCGGCGTGCCGTCGGCGCCGATCACGAGGTGCGGTGTCCCCGACGGGTTGACCGCGCTCGTGCCGAGGCCGTCCGCGAACGCGGCCAGCAGCTCCTCGGACATGACGGCGAAGCGGATGTCGGCGAAGCCGTTCTCCTCCGCATAGGAGGCGACCTCCGCGGGGTCGAGATCGGTCTCGACGCTGAGCGCCACGAACGTCGCCTCGTCGCCGAGCTCGGCGGCGGCGCGCTGGGTGTCCTCGAGCTGCGACCGGCAGTTGGGGCACCAGGTCGCGAAGACCTCGACGAAGGCGGGGCTCCCCTCGAGGTCGGCGAGCGTGAACGTCTTCCCGTCGACGTCGGTGATCGCCGCCGTGCGCCACGCGGCGCCGGTGCCGCTGTCCTCCGCCGAGCCGGCGTCCGTGGGAGCCGCGGTGTCGGAGCCGCCGCAGCCGGCGACGACGAGGAGGCCGAGCAGCATCACGACGGCGGCGAGGGTGGCCGGTCGCCCGGCCGTCAGGAGCGAGCGTGCGGTGGCGAGGAGCGAGCGATTCGGTTGCATGCGCTCACCGTATCCGCGCCGCCGCAGCCGTTCGCCCGTCGAGGCCGGAGTTCACGGAATGTTCCGAAATGCAGCGGCGCCCTGTCCTTTTGAGCTCGGCGCGCCCGACCCGACCCTGAGCCGCACGAGGGTGCCTCCGCCCTCGGGTCGCTCGACCGCGACCGCGCCACCGTGCGCCTCCGCGACCTGGCGCACGATCGCCAGGCCGAGCCCCGAACCCGGCAGGCCTCGCGCCGACGCGGCCCGGTAGAACCGGTCGAAGACGAATGGGAGGTCGGCCTCGTCGATGCCCGGGCCCCGGTCGCGGACGACCACCTCACCCCCGCGCACCGACACGTCGATCGCGCCTCCGGGCGGGCTCCACTTGGCGGCGTTGTCGAGGAGGTTCGAGATCGCCCGCTCGAGCGAAGGCCCGACGCCGTGGACGACGCTCTCCGCCAGATCGGCCCGGATCTCGACGCCCGGCCGGTTCCGGCGCGTCCGCTCGATCGCGTCGGCGGTGACGAGGTCGAGGCGGACGTCGGCGGGCTCCGCGACCTCGCGGTCGCCGCGCGCGAGCTCGACGAGCTCGGCGATCAGCGCGGTCATCTCCTCCAGCTGGTCGGTCACGTCGCGAAGCAGGCTCTCCCGCTCGCCCGGAGGCAGCTCCCGGCCGCGCGCGAGCACCTCGATGTTCGTCCGGAGGCTCGTCAGCGGCGTCCGCAGCTCGTGCGACGCGTCCGCGACGAGCCGGCGCTGAGCCCGCGCCGACTCCTCGAGCGCGCCCAGCATCTCGTTGAACGTCGCGGCGAGCCGCGACAGCTCGTCCCGACCTCGCCCGACCTCGATGCGGCGGGAGAGGTCGTGCGTCCGCGTCACCTCCTCGGCAGCCGCGGTCAGCCGGCGGACGGGGGCGAGCGCCGTACGGGCGACGAGCAGCCCGAGAGCGATCGCAATGGCGATGCCGCCGGCGGCGACGACGATCAGCCAGCGGCGGATGCGGGCCAGCGAGGCGTCGACCTCGCCCAGCGGCCGGGCGATCTGGACGGCGTAGGTCTCGCCCGTCCGCCGGTCGCGCGCGGGCGCCGTGAGGATGCGGACGCGGACGCCGTCGACCCGGGCGTCGGTGAAGTAGCCGTCGCCTCCGCGCGCCGTCGCCGTCGTCCGCCCGGTCACCGGCAGGGCGACCGACTGGCTGCCGCGGCTGCGGATCACCTCTCCGGTCGAGGTGACGAGCTGGACGTACGGCGCGGCGCCCGGAAAGCCGGGTGGGCCGGGGCCGAGGAAGCGGTCGCCGCCCCGGTCGGGGAGGATCCGCGGCCGGAACATCGAGCCGGCCCGGTCCCGCAGGCTGTCGTCGACGCTCCCGAGCAGCTGGTCGCGCACGATCGCGAAGGTGACGGCCGCCGCCGCCGACACCGCGATCGCGACCGCGGTCGCGGTGACGAGGATCAGGCGGGAGTGGAAGCTCACGGCTCGCGGAGCGCGTACCCGACGCCGCGCACGGTCCGGATCAGCCGCGGCCGGCCGCCCTGCTCGGTCTTCCGCCGCAGGTAGCCGACGTAGACGTCGAGCGAGTTCGAGCCCGGGCCGAAGTCGTAGCCCCACACGCGCTCGAAGATGACCGAACGCGTCAGCACCTGCCGCGGGTTGCGGAGGAAGA
The DNA here is from genome assembly GCA_016870235.1 of Actinomycetota bacterium. Next base: position 6,499 of record VGCB01000128.1, read on the forward strand.
GCTCGAGCAGCGCGAACTCCGTCCGTGTCAGCTCGATCGGCAGGCCGGCGCGGTTGACCTCGCGCGTCGCCGGGTCGAGGTCGAGGTCGGAGAACCGCAGGACGCCGTCGGCGCCGCCGTTGCCCGACCGGCGCAGAAGCGCCCGCAGGCGTGCCAGGAGCTCCTCGAGCGCGAACGGCTTCGGCAGGTAGTCGTCGGCGCCGGCGTCGAGGCCGGCGACGCGGTCGCGGACGTCGTCGCGGGCGGTCAGCATCAGCACCGGCACGCGATTCCCCGCCGCGCGCAGCCGGCGGCAGGTCTCGATCCCGTCGAGGCGGGGCATCATCACGTCGAGGAGGAGCGCGTCGGGCTCGGCGCCGGGCCCGTCCAGGATCGACAGCGCGTCGGGCTCGGCGCCGGGCCCGTCCAGGATCGACAGCGCCTCGGCCCCGTCGGCCGCCGTGTGCACCTCGTAGCCCTCGAGCTGCAGCGCGCGACGCAGCGAGTCGCGAACGGCCGGATCGTCCTCCACCACGAGCACCCTCATGTCGCGATTGTGCGCGACACTCATGAACGGGCGCTAAGAATCGAGCGGTCCGCTCGCATCGCTCTTTCGGGTTCTGCGACCCGGCGGCGCCGCCGTGTGCTCCCATGAGGGGATGGACGCCCACGAAACGGAGACGAAGAACCGGCTCTCGATCGCGAAGGCGACGCTCGTGGGCGCGCTCGCGATCGCGGGCGTCGCGGGCGGGCTCGTCGGAGCGGTGACGGCCGTCGCCGTCGACGGTGGGACGACGACCGTGGTCGAGCGAGCCGCCGTCCCCACGCCGGCGGCAGGCGCGCGACAGGCACGGCCCGGCACCA
>VGCB01000129.1 GCA_016870235.1 Actinomycetota bacterium
GGGCGTCGTTCCCCATCAGCACGTCGGCCGCCCCGATCGCCTGCCGGAGCTCCGGGTGCAGCGGGCTCGTGATCGCCGAGGTGAGGCCCGACGCGATCGCCATCGGCAGGAACGCGGCGTTCAGGCCGAGGCGGTTGGGCAGGCCGAAGCTGACGTTCGAGGCGCCGCAGGTGGTGTTGACGCCGAGCTCCTCGCGCAGCCGGCGGACGAGCCGGAACACCTGGCGCCCGGCAGTCCCCATGGCGCCGATCGGCATCACGAGCGGGTCGACGACGACGTCCGCGCTGGGAATCCCGTGATCGGCCGCCCGCGCGACGATCGTGCGCGCGACCTCGAAGCGGACGTCCGGATCCTCGGAGATGCCCGTCTCGTCGTTCGTGATCGCGACGACCGCAGCGCCGTAGCGGGCGACGAGGGGCAGGACGCGCTCCAGCCGGTCCTCCTCGCCCGTGACCGAGTTGACGAGCGCCTTGCCCTTGTAGACGGCGAGGCCGGACTCGAGCGCCTCGACGAACGAGGAGTCGATGCAGAGCGGGACGTCGCTGATCGACTGCACGAGCTCGACCGTCTGCGCGAGGATCGCGGGCTCGTCGGCAAGGGGGATGCCGGCGTTGACGTCGAGCATGTGCGCGCCCGCCTCGACCTGGGCGATCGTGTCGGCGACGACGGTGTCGAAGTTGCCGGCCGCCATCTCCTCGGCGAGCTTCTTGCGGCCGGTCGGGTTGATGCGCTCGCCGATCACGACGAAGGGGCGGTCGAAGCCGATCGCGACCTCGCGGGTCGCCGAGGAGACGATCGTGTCCGTCATCCGTCCCCGTTCGCGCGCACGAGCGCCGCGAGCCGCTCGTCGTCGTAGTCGCGCTCGAGGCGCTCCGCCTCCGCCGCCACCGCCGCCTGGAGGTCGTCGCCGCACGGGCGTGCCTGCCGCCGCCACTCGCCGAGGTACTCGTCCGTCCCCTGGAGCCCGGCGCGCATCGCCGCCTGGTCGATCGCCTCCTGGAAGCGGTCGGAGAGCAGGTGCCGCGTCGCGCCGCGGCCCGTCCCGGCCATCACCTGCGAGGGGATCGCGCGCCAGTGGATGACCGTGAGCGAGGCCACCGTCTCCCGCCTTTCAGCCCGCGGTCGCCGCCGCGCGCCGGGCGAGGACGAGCGCCTGCGCGGTCTCGGCCGCGATCGCCGCGTCGCGACAGTACGCGTCCGCGCCGACCGCCTTGCCGAACTCCTCGTTCAGGGGCGCCCCGCCGACGAGCACGATCACGTCGTCGCGGATCCCCTTCGCCACGAGCTCGTCGATGACGACCTTCATGTACGGCATCGTCGTCGTCAGCAGCGCCGAGAGGCCGAGAATGTCGGGCTTGTGCTCCTCGAGCGCGGCCAGGTAGCTCTCGACGGCGTTGTTGATCCCGAGGTCGACGACATCGAAGCCGGCGCCCTCGAGCATCATCGCCACGAGGTTCTTGCCGATGTCGTGGATGTCGCCCTTGACGGTGCCGATCACGACCGTGCCCATCCGCTCGGCGCCGGTCTCGGCGAGGAGGGGCCGCAGGACCTCCATCCCGGCCTTCATCGCGTTCGCGGCGAGGAGCACCTCCGGTACGAACAGGATCCCGTCGCGGAAGTCGATGCCGACGATGCGCATGCCCTCGACGAGAGCGTCGTTGAGCACCCGGTCGGCGCCCCAGCCGCGGGCGAGGAGGATGTTCGTCCCCTCGACGATCTCGTCTGCAAGGCCGTCGTAGAGGTCGTCGTGCATCTGCGCGACGAGCTCGTCGTCGCCGAGCGCGGCCAGGTCGATGTCGTCCTCGCTCATCGATTCTCCTTGTTCCGCAATGCGGAACTATTCTCTAGGATGGAACAGCGAGAGAATAGGGGATCGGAAGGCACGATGGCAAGAGTTCAGTCGGTGGAGCGGGCGTTCGACGTGCTCGAGGCCGTAGCGGTCGAGGCAGCTGGCCTGACGTCCATCGCGCGCCGATCTCGATTGCCCAAGAGCACCACGGTCCGGCTGCTCGAGACGCTCGAGGGAATCGGCGCCGTCGAGCGCGTGGACGGCGTGCTCTGGCGCCTCGGCACTCGTGTCAACACGCTTGCGGCGTCGGTGCCCGCCTCTCGTACGCTCGCCGCGGTCGCGCAGCCGCTCCTCGCGGAGCTGGCGGGTGAGCTCGGTGAGGATGCGGGGCTCTCGCTGCCCGACGGGTATGACATGCACTACGTGGCGCAGGCGGAGGCGGACAACCCCGTTCAGGTTCGCGACTGGACAGGCACCCGCGCCCCGATGCACACCGTGCCGTCGGGGCTCGTGCTCCTCGCGGAGTGGACGCCGGCGGCGCGCGCCGGGTACGTCGCGCACGGGCTGTCGCGGCTGACGCCTCACACGATCGGCACCCGCCGTGCGCTCGAGCAGCGGCTCCGCCGCGTCGCAGCCGACGGCTTCGCCTGGGGGCGCGAGGAGTTCGCGGAGGGGATCTCGTCGGTCGCGGCGCCCGTGCGGGATCGCTCAGGTCACGCGATCGCCGCAGTCCACGTCCACGGGCCGTCGTATCGCTTCCCGGCCCCCGGCAGGGACGCAACCGCTTCCGAGCGCGTGGTGGCAACGGCGAGAACCTTGAGCGCCGGCCTCTGACGCGATCACACACGCGAGCCGCCCTCTCATCCTTCCTCCGCTCGAGCGCGGCGAAGCCGCGCGTGCACCTCGATCTCGATCTTCATGCGCGGGTCGACGAGGCCGACGATCGTCGCCGTCGCCGCGGGCCGCGCCGTCCCGAGGTACTCGCCGAAGACCGGCGCGAGCGCGTCGAAGTCGGCCGGATCAGTGAGGAGGTACCGCGCGACGACCACGTCGTCGAGCGTGCAGCCGGCCTCGGCGAGCGCCGCCGAGATGTTCGCGAAGCACTGCCGCGCCTGCGTGACGGCGTCGTCGGCGATCGTCATCGTCGTGTAGTCGAACCCGGTCGTGCCCGCGACGAACACGTCGTCGCCGTCGACGACCGCCCGCGAGTAGCCGGCGACCGCCTCGAACGTCGACCCGGACGAGATGCGCCGTCGGCCGTCGCTCACGCGCGCATTCTGGCATCTGGCGACCGGAAGGTGGAGAATGCAGCCCGTGGAGATCCCGTTCCTCGACCGCGAGACGGTGAGGGGGCTGCTGCCGCCGATCCCCGAGCAGATCGACCTCGCCGAGGAGACCTATCGCGCGATGGCGCTCGGCGAGGTCGAGATGCCGCCGAAGATCGGCATCCACCCGCGCGACGACGCCTTCCTGCACGCGATGCCCGCGTACCTCCGCCACCTCGACGCCGTCGCGATCAAGTGGGTGTCGGGCTTCCCCGAGAACCCCGCGCGCGGGCTTCCCTACATCCACGGCCTGATCATCGTCAACGACGCCGAGACGGGAGTTCCGAAGGCCGTCCTCGATGCCGGCGAGATCACGGCGGCGCGCACGTCGGCCGCCTCCGGTGCCTGTGTCCGCGCGTGGGCACCGTCCGGCTGGAGCCGGGCGGCGATCCTCGGCTGCGGCGAGCAGGGCCGCTACCACGCGGCGGTGCTGCGCGCGCTCGCGCCTGGGTGCGAGATCCGGGCGTTCGACCTCGTCCCCGCCCGCGCCGAGGGCCTGTGCGCCGACGTCGTCGTGTGCGACGACGCGCGGGCCGCGGCCGACGGGGCCGACGTCGTCATCACCGCCGGCCCGATCGTCCGCGAGCCGCCGCGGCCGATCGACCGCTCGTGGCTGCGCGAGGAGCAGCTTCTGCTGCCGGTCGACTTCGACTTCTACGTCGCTCCGGGGGCGGTCGAGGCCGCCGACCTCTTCCTCTCCGACGAGATCGCGCAGTACCGGGCCTACCGCGAGCACGGCCACTTCGCCGGCTGGCCGGATCCCGCCGCGAGCGTCGGCGAGGCGCTCGAGCGTGGGCTGACCGGTCGGCTCGTCGTCTGTGCGAACCTCGGGGTCGGCGCCCTCGACGCGGCCTTCGCGCACACCGTCATCGCCCGCAGCCGGTCGTAGATGGGAGCGGTGCCCGAGTCTCCGGCCTGGCTCGCGCTCCGCCGGCACCGCACTGCCGCGGGCGATCGCCACCTTCGCGACCTCTTCGCCGAGGATCCGGCTCGTGCCGAGCGCCTCACCGTCGAGGCGGCGGGGCTCTTCTGCGACTACTCGAAGCAGCGCGTGACGGACGAGACGATGGCGCTCCTCGTCGGGCTCGCAGACGAACGGGGCCTGCGGGAGCGGATCGACGCGATGTTCCGCGGCGACCGGATCAACTCGACCGAGGGTCGAGCGGTGCTCCACGTCGCGTTGCGGATGCCGCGCGGGCGGTCGCTCCTCCTCGACGGGCGCGACGTCGTCGCCGACGTCCACGAGGTGCTCGACCGCATGCGGGGGTTCGCCGACTCGGTGAGGCACGGCAGCTGGACCGGGGCGACCGGGCGCCCGATCCGGAACGTGGTCAACATCGGCATCGGCGGCTCCGACCTCGGCCCGGTGCTCGCCTACCGGGCGCTTCGCGCCTACAGCCGCCGCGAGCTCGCGTTCCGCTTCGTCTCGAACGTCGACCCGACCGACCTCGTCGAGGCGACGCGCGACCTCGATGCCGCCGAGACGCTCTTCATCGTCTCCTCGAAGACGTTCACGACGCTCGAGACGATGACGAACGCACGGGCGGCGCGCGCGTGGCTCCTCGATCGGCTCGGCGCCGACGACTCCGCAGTCGCCCGTCACTTCGTGGCCGTGTCGACGAACCTCGAGGAGGTGGAGCGCTTCGGGATCGACGCCCGCAACGCGTTCGGCTTCTGGGACTGGGTCGGCGGGCGCTACTCGATGGACTCGGCGATCGGGCTCTCGACGATGCTCGCGATCGGGCCGGAGCGGTTCGACGAGCTGCTCGCCGGCTTCCACGCGATGGACGAGCACGTCCGCGAGGCGCCCTTCGACCGGAACCTGCCGGTGATCAACGGCCTCCTCGTCGTCTGGGCGACGGGGTTCCTCGGCGCGGAGACGGTTGCGATCCTCCCGTACGACCAGTACCTCGACCGCTTCCCCGCGTACCTCCAGCAGCTGACGATGGAGTCGCTCGGCAAGGGCGTCACGCTCGGCGGCGATCCGGCTCCGGCGACCGGCGCCGTCTACTGGGGCGAGCCCGGCACGAACGGCCAGCACAGCTTCTACCAGCTGATCCACCAGGGGACGCGGCTGATCCCGTGCGACTTCATCGCGTTCGCCTCGCCGCTCAACCCGCTTCCGATCGAGGGCGGCGGCGACCAGCACGACCTGCTGATCGCGAACGTCCTCGCCCAGGCGGAGGCCCTCGCGTTCGGGAAGACGGCCGACGAGGTACGGGCGGAGGGCACCGCCGAGGCGCTCGTGCCGCACCGCGTGTTCCCGGGCAATCGGCCGTCGAGCACGATCATGGGCGAGCGCCTGACGCCGTTCGCTCTCGGCGCCCTCGTTGCGCTGTACGAGCACTCCGTGCTCACGCAGGCGGCGATCTGGGACGTCAACGCGTTCGACCAGTGGGGTGTCGAGCTCGGCAAGCAGCTGGCACAGCGCATCGCGCCCGAGCTCGTCGCCGCCTCCGCCGAGCCCGCGCACGACGCCTCCACGAATGCGCTGATCCGGCGCTATCGCGCCGCCCGCGGCCGGCGCTGAGCTCGGTCGACAACCCGCTTTAGGAACGGCGTAGGCGGCCGATGAAACGTCAATGGACATCGCGCTCAGCCGCTGGTCGCGCGCCGGGTGGGATCACCCGCTCCCTGCGCTCGACGGCCCCTCCACGCTCGTGCTCGCGTTCGGGGACTCCGCGCTCGGCTCGGAGGCCGAGCCGTGGGGTGACCTTCGCGACGCCTATCCCCAGGCAGCCGTCCTCGGCTGCTCGACCGCCGGCGAGATCCTCGGCGACGCCGTCCTCGACGGCGGGCTGACCGTCGCCGTCGCGCGCTTCGAGGACACCCGGCTGGCCGTCGCGTCCGTGCCGGTCGCGGGCACCGACTCCCACGACATCGGCAGGGAGCTCGGCGCCCGCATCGTCGCCGCCGATCCCGACGTGAAGGCGGTCTTCGTGCTCTCGGACGGGCTCGCCGTCAACGGCAGCCGGCTCGTCCAGGGCTTCACCGCTGCGTGCCGGCCGGAGGTGGCGATCACCGGCGGCCTCGCGGCAGACGGCGACCGCTTCCAGCGCACCTGGGTGGTCGTCGACGGAGCGCCGGCGGAGGGGCACGTGACCGCCGTCGGTCTCTCGGGCCCGCGCTTCCGCGTCGGTCACGGCTCGCGCGGGGGCTGGGACATCTTCGGCCCGGAGCGACGCGTCACGCGCGCCGAGGGGAACGTGCTCTTCGAGCTCGACGGGCAGCCCGCGCTCGACCTCTACAAGCACTACCTCGGCGCGCGGGCGGCGGGGCTTCCCGCGACGGCGCTGCTCTTCCCGCTCGCGGTCCGGTACGGCCCGCACGACGAGCGGCGCGTCGTGCGCACGATCCTCGGCGTCGACGAGGAGTCCCGCTCGATGACGTTCGCCGGTGACATCCCCGAGGACGGGCTCGCGCAGCTCATGCGCGCGAACTTCGAGCGCCTGATCGACGGCGCCGGCCGCGCCGCCGAGCTCGCGCTCGTCGACGTCGACGGACCGTCCCTGACGGTCGCGATCAGCTGCGTCGGCCGCCGGCTCCTGCTCGGCGAGCGCGTCGAGGACGAGCTCGAGGCGGTCGTGTCGGCCTTCTCGCCGGGGACGGCGATCGCCGGGTTCTACTCGTACGGCGAGATCTCGCCGATCACCGCGGGCACCTGCGATCTGCACAACCAGACGATGACCCTCACGAGCTTCTCGGAGGATCGGATCGCGGCGTGAGCGGGGACGCCCCGATCCATCCGACGCTCGCCCGCCAGCTCCGCCGGCTCGGGATCGACCCGGCCGTGCCGCCGGACGTGGACGGGTGGCTGCATCTCCTCAGGCGGATCAGCTCGGCCTACACCGACGCGGACAACGATCGCTACACGCTCGAGCGGGCGATCGAGATCTCCTCCCGCGAGATGCAGCTGCTCCACGACGACCTCGCCGAGCGCGAGCAGTTCCGCTCGGCGATCGTCGAGGGCGCGGCGGAGGGCGTGATCACGATCGACGCGGACGGGACGATCCTCTCGTTCAACGCTGCCGCGTCGGAGATCTTCGGCTGGGAGGCCTCCGAGATCGTGGGGCAGCCGTTGAGCGTCCTCGTTCCCGAGGCGCACCGCCATCGCCACGAGGCAGGCTTCCAGCGGTACCTCACGACCGGTCAGCCCGTGATCATGGGGCGGACGGTCGAGGTCGAGGGGCTCCGACGCTCCGGCGAGATGTTCCCG
>VGCB01000130.1 GCA_016870235.1 Actinomycetota bacterium
TACGCGTCGGGGGCCGTCGAGCCCGGCTCGTCCTTGCGCCGGCGCTCGTGCTCGCGGAGGTACCGCGTCAGCTCGGCCGCCAGCGACTCCCCGGTCGGCAGGTCCTCGCTCTCGAGCAGCATGTCGAGGGTGTCCGCCCGCTGCTCGAGCTCCTCGACGTAGGACTGCGTCTCGGCATCGCTCGACACCGCCGCCGACACCTGGGCGGCGTACGACTCCTCCTCGGCCGCGAGCTCGGCGACGTCGATCGGCGTTCCGAGGAGGTCGGAGAGCCGCTCGCACAGGGCCCTGGCCGCGCGCGGGCTCGGCGCCAGCGAGACGTAGTGCGGCACCGCGGCCCACAGGCTGACCGAGCGGAGGTCCGCCTTCTGACACCCGTCGTGGAGGACGCCGACGATGCCCGTCGGCCCCTCGTACCGCGACAGCTGCAGCCCGAGCTCCTCGACGAGCGCCGGGTCGCTGGCTGCGCCCGTGACGGGTGCGGGCCGGGTGTGCGGGACATCCGCGAGCAGCGCTCCGAGGGTGACGACGAGCTCGACGCCGAGCTGCTTCGCGAGCCCGGTGACGAGGTCGGTGAACGTCCGCCACCGGTAGCTCGGCTCAACCCCGAGCAGGAGGACGGCGTCGCGGTCGAGGCCGGGGATCGGTGCGTGGTGGAAGAGGTTCTCCGGCCAGACGATCCGTCGCGACGCCCCCTCCTCGAGCACGACGGTCGGCCGCACGGCCTGGAAGTCGAGGAACGCCTCGGGGTCGATCTCGGCGAACCGGGTGGCGCTCCACGTCTCGACGAGATGCGACAACGCCGTCGTCGCACCCTGCCCGCCGTCGTTCCAGCCCTTGAAGGCCGCGATCATGATCGGCCGGCGGAGCGTCGGCACCGCGTCCAGGCGAAGCTCGTTCGTCGAGCGAAGCTCGTCCATTGAGGCAGAGTACTCTCCGGGCGCCGGAGACCGAGGCTGCGCCCGATCAGAGGTTGGAGCTCGCCGCCCCGGCGGTGGCCGCTCGCGCCCTCTCGGCGGTTCCCTCGAGCAGCGTCACGGGCGGCCGATACGCGACGTGGGCAAGGGAGACCATCAGCGTCCAGATCGTCGCCGAGAGAAGGACGTGCACCAGCACCATGCCCCAGGGGATGGCGTTCCGGTACTGGATCTCGCCCAGGATCATCTGTCCGACGAGCACGGCGAGGAGCAACGCCCCGAGTCGCAGGACTCCCGGCGCCGCCCGGCGGTTGCGGACGAGCCAGGCGCCGACGATCAGGAAGCCGATCCCGAAAACGGCGCTGGCGCGGACGTGCACGTACATCGCGTCGGTGATCTCGACCCCCAGGCGCCGGATGTCCTCGCCTCCCGAGTGCGGGCCGGCGGCGGTGACCACAGCACCCGAGGCGATCATCGCCGCGCACGCCGCGACGTCGGCGGCGACGAGCCGCCGCCACCATCGCGGGCCGACGGGATCGCCGCGGCCGACGACGAGGCTCCAGCCCTCGATCGTGGCGATGGTCGCGCAGGCGACGACGAGGAAGGAGAGGAAGAAGTGCGACATCACCGCGACCGGATGCAGCTCGAGGATGACGGTGATGCCGCCGAGCGGGATCTGCCCGACGGCGCCGAGAAGCGCGCCGAGCGCGCCGAGGCGGCCGAGCCGGGAGAGCCCGGTCGTGCGACGGGAGGCGAGCCACGCGACGAGGGTGAGGAGGATCCCGATCAGCGCCACGATCCGGTTGCCGAACTCCACGAAGGCGTGGAATCCCGCCTCGGGATACGGCTTGTCCCCGCAGTGCGGCCAGTTGTCGCAGCCGAGCCCCGACGCGGTCAGACGGACGAACGCGCCCGAGGTGACGACGACGTACATCGAGAAGAGCGCCGTCGCAGCGATGACCAGATACCGCCGCGGTGCCACCGGTCGCCGCCAGACGGCTCTTGCCTTGCCGAGCACGAGAGGAAGTCTATTCGGGCTCGGCGAGCAGGATGCCGGTACCTTCGACGGCCTTCCCGATCCGGTGGAGCGCCAGGCCCGCAGCCGCGAACGCGCCGGCGAGGACGGGCGCCCGCTCGGCCGGGAGCGAGATCAGGAGGCCGCCGGCGGTCTGCGGGTCGAAGGCGAGCGCCTCCGCCTCGGGACTCGCGGTGCTCTCGACGTGCGGTCCGGCAAACTCGCGGTTCCGGCGGTGGCCACCCGTCCGGACGCCGGCGCGGGCGAGCTCGAGCGCGCCCTCTAGCGGCGGCAGCGCGCCGGAATCGAGCTCGAGCCGGACGCCGCTCCGCGAGGCCATCTCGTAGGCGTGGCCGAGGAGCCCGAAGCCGGTGACGTCGGTGACGGCGCTCGGCGCGTAGGGTCGGAGCGCGTCGGCGGCACGCATGTTGAGCGTCCTCATCGAGGCGACGGCCGCAGCGAGCGAGGGCCCCGGCGCACCGCCCGCCCGCTCCGCCTGCAGGATCAGCCCGGTGCCGAGGGCCTTCGTCAGGAAGAGCGCGTCGCCGGGCCGCGCGCCGCTCTTCGACCAGATCCCCTCCGGGTGCACGGTGCCGACGACGGCGAGCCCGTACTTCGGCTCCTCGTCGCGGATCGTGTGACCGCCCGCGAGGATCGCGCCCGCCTCGTCGCACGCCTCGCGTGCGCCGGCGAGCACGTCGCCGAGGGTCTCGGTCGGCAGCTCCTCGGGGAACGCCGTCACGGAGAGCGCGAGGAGCGGCGCCCCACCCATCGCGAACACGTCGTTGAGCGCGTTCACGGCGGCGATGCGCCCGAAGTCCCGCGGGTCGTCGACGACGGGCGGGAAGAAGTCGACCGTGAACACGAGCGCCCGCTCGTCGTCCAACCGGTAGACGGCCGCGTCGTCGGCCGGGTCGAGCCCGACGAGGAGGTTCTCCGCCTCCGGCGCCACGAGCCCGGCCACCAGCTTCTCGAGCCGCGCCGCCGAGTACTTGGCCGCACACCCGCCGGCCTTCGCGAGCGACGTCAGCGGGGTCGACGACATGCGATGGAGTCTACGGAACCACCTTCAGCCCAGTCTCCCGGACAACCGCGCTGTCGCCGCTCTCGACGCGACACGAGGGCCGCGAACCGGGTCCTCCTGCAACACACTGCCCCGACGCAACGTGCAAGACCTGACCCGGGGTCAGGTCTTGCATGTTGCGCCATCGATCCGCCTGGTTGAAGCCAACGGGATGACTCGAGCACGCCCGCGACGAGCAGAACCGGCGAACCCCCAAGGAGATCTCAGGGGGCCAGGGGGACCTTCCCCCTGCTTCAGGATCCGGGTGTGCGCGCGTCTGCTCCATCGGTCCCACGCTCAGCAGACGCGCGCACGCCCGGCAAGCAAACAGAGCGCGTCTGCTACGTCGGTCCCTCACCCAGCAGACGCGCGAGCCCACAGCCAAGAAAAAGGCGCGAAGGCCGCCAAGGGGGGAGGCGGCCTTCGCTGTGTCAGGGGAGAGGAGAAGTCCTCGGACAGCTCCCCCACCCGTCCGGAGCGTTCTGCTCCACGACGGGCGGGTCTCCTTCACGGTGTGGAGCTATCGCGTGCTCGTGTGCCAGCGGCGCTCGACGACGTAGCGGCCGTCCTTCCAGGCGATCAGGAGGCGGTTCGTCCCGCCGGACGGGCAGCAATTGGGATCGTTCGCCCGGTACACCGGCTGCGCGACCTCGATGCGGTTGCCGCGGAGGGAGAGCCCGAGCTTGTAGCCGTTGCCCTTGCGCTCGAGCTTCCATCCGGTCGGCGTCGAGCGGAGGAGCAGGTACCCGGTCGTCCCGGCCGAGCCGCCGCTCTCGACCGCGACCGTGACGTCGGCGTGCCCGTCGCCCGTCGTGTCGCGGCAGAGCGCCCGCCCGAGCTCGCGGGGCTCGACCACGGTCGCATCGGGCCCGAGCCCCGCCAGGACCGGGCGGATCTCCGCCACCGCCGCCTTCGCCGCCGCGAGCGAGCACGGCACCCGCGCCGCCGCTGTCGCCGCCGAAACCGAGACGACGGCCGCGCAGCCGAGAGCGAGCCGCAGGATCACCGGCACCAGGCTACAGCTCGGCGTCGGTCTCGCCCGGCTCGAGGCCGAGCGGGCCGAGACCGAGCGAGAGCCCTTCGCGCCCGTAGAGCTCGAGCTTCGCGCGCGAGTCCTCGAGGTCGAGGATGCGCATCGTCAGCTGGCCGATCCGGTCGAGTGGGCCGAACGCGGCGTCCTCGACCCGCTCCATCGACAGGCGCTCGGGGTGGTAGGTCGCGTTCGGGCTCGACGTGTCGAGGATCGTGTAGTCGTCGCCGCGCCGCAGCTCGATCGTCACCTCGCCGGTGATCGCGATCCCGACCCAGGTCTGCAGCGGCTGCCGGATCATCAGCGACTGCGGGTCGAACCAGCGGCCCTCGTACAGCAGCCGGCCGAGGCGGCGGCCCTGCGTCCGGTACGCGTCGATCGTCGACTCGTTGTGGATCGCGCTCAGGAGGCGCTCGTAGGCGATCCAGAGGAGGGCCATCCCGGGCGCCTCGTAGATGCCCCGGCTCTTGGCCTCGATGATCCGGTTCTCGATCTGGTCGGACATGCCGAGCCCGTGGCGCCCACCGATCGCGTTCGCCGCCATGACGAGCGCGACCTGGTCGGGGAACGTGCGCCCGTCGAGCTCGACGGGCCACCCCTGCTCGAACCGCACGGTGACCGTCTCGGGCTGGACCTCGACGGCCGGGTCCCAGTGCGCGACGCCCATGATCGGCTCGACGATCCGCATCGAGCGGTCGAGGAGCTCGAGCTCCTTCGCCTCGTGCGTGGCGCCCCAGATGTTGGCGTCGGTCGAGTACGCCTTCTCGACGCTCGCCCGGTAGGGGAGGTCGCGGGCGAGGAGGAACTCGCTCATCTCCTTGCGGCCGCCGAGCTCGGAGACGAATTGCTCGTCGAGCCACGGCTTGTAGATCCGCAGGCCGGGGTTCTGCAGGAGGCCGTAGCGGAAGAACCGCTCGATGTCGTTGCCCTTGTGCGTCGAGCCGTCGCCCCAGATGTCGATGCCGTGCTCGCGCATCGCCTTCACGAGCATCGTCCCGGTGACCGCGCGGCCGAGCGGGGTCGTGTTGAAGTACGTCTTGCCCGCGCTCGAGACGTGAAAGGCGCCGCACTGGAGCGCGACGAGGCCCTCGTGCACGAGCTGCTCGCGGCAGTCGACCGCCCAGGCGCCCTCGGCGCCGTACGCGAGAGCGCGACCGGGAATCGAGCCGACGTCCTCCTCGTCGTACTGGCCGAGGTCCGCCGTGAACCCGTACGGGATCCCGCCCTTCTCGCGGATCCAGGCGACCGCCGCGGAGGTGTCGAGGCCGCCCGAGAAGGCGATCCCGATGCGCTCGCCGACAGGCAGGGAGGTGAGGATGCGTGACAGGACGGGCTCCTTGGGCTGGTCGGGACGCGAAGGGTAGTCGTCGCGAGAAGAGCCGACGCCGGGCGTCAGCGGCGCGCGCGGCGGCGGTCAGCTCCGCGACCGACATCGCGTTCTCGAACCGGGCCTTGACGCGTCCGTCGGCCCCGACGACGAATGTCCACGGCTCCGTCGGCAGGCCCCAATCCTCGAGCCATTGGTTGACGCCGTTCGCCGGGTCGTTGCCCTTGTAGACCTCGGTGTGGATGAAGCGCACGTCCGTGTCGGCGAACCGCTTCTGGACGGCGCCGACGACGTCGACGACCGGCCCGCAGAGGCGGGTCTGGCAGAACTGCGGCGTCGCGAACGTGACGACGAACGGCACCCCGGCGGCGAGCGCCTCCTTCACCGACGAGGCGTAGAGGGCGCGGTTCGGGCGCCGCGACGTCGTCAAACGCTTCAGGCTGCCGCCGGTCGAGCGCAGGGTCGGCGTCGCCGACGGGATCGCGCGCTCGCCGACCACGGGCGCCTTCGCGTTCGCCCGCACGATCACGTTCCCGGCGGCGCGCACCTCGGTGCCTGCCGGGCTCGCCACGTACCAGTACGTTCCCGCCTTCGGGAACCGCGCGCGGGCGACGTAGAAGTGCTGCTTCTCGGACGCGTCGCCACCCGGGACGCCGATCGTCACGAGCCGCGCGACCACGCGTGCGAAGGGCCTAGCCTCGAGGCCCGTCGCGATCACGACCTCTGCGCTCGGAGCCTCGATCAGGCGCGAGTCGCCGTCGACGACGAGGAACGAGAATCGGTTCAGCCCGACCCCGTGGTCGGACGTCCCGGGCGTGGCGCCGATCGCGGGCGAGCCCGCCTTCCAGATCGACTCGAGCGAGTCCCCTGTGAGGCCGAGCGGCTCGGGCGTCGGCGGCGCGCCCTCACCTCCGCCGCCGCACCCGGCGAGGGCGATCGCGCAGGCGAGAGCGATGAGAGCCGCGGCCGGGCGCATCCACGGCGATCGTAGCCGCCGCCGCGCGCCCCGCCGGACGGCGAGCTCAGATGCCGTCCGACCAGGCGCCCCAGCCGCGCTTGGCGACGGCGAAGAGCGGCAGCGCGAGCGCCACGTTGGCGAGGAGCAGGATGAAGCGTCCCTTGGTCATGTCGTCCTCCTAGAACCGGATGTCGCGGAGTGCCTCCGCGGCGTTGCGATACAGCGCGGCAGCGCCGCGATCGTCTCCGCGACGCGTCGCGAGATCTCCCAGGGCCACCCAGGCGCCCGCCCGGTGGCTCGCGGATGCGTACTGCTCGAAGGCCGCGTCGGCGCTCCTGAAGCACGCCTCCGCCTCGTCGAGCAGGCCCTGCTCGAGCAGCGCGCGGCCGCGGACGAGCTGCGACTGCCCGATCTCGTCGAGGAAGTCCCCGCGGCCTTCCAGGAGCTCGAGCGCCCGCCGGGCGTGATCCTCCGCCGCCGCGTGGTCTCCGAGCTCGAGATGCACCGTTGCGAGGCTCCCGAGCGCCTGGGCCGCATCCGGCTGCGATCCGCTCTCGACTGCGAGCGCGAACGAGGCGTTCAGATGCTCGATGGCCTGGTCGGGCTTGCCGAGCAGGAACTGCAGCCCGCCGAGGTTCAGCATCAGCCGCCCCATCGCCCGCTCGTCCTCGAGGGCCTCCAGCAGCGCCTTCGCCCGGAGCGCATACGTCCGCGCGAGCACCGTGTTGCCCATCCGCTCGGCGACGAGCGACGCCTGGAAGGCCGCGCTCGCAACGGCGCGGCGGTCGTTCGCCGCCTCGGCCAGCTCGAGCGCGAGCTCGGCGTCCTCGCGCGCCGCCTCGTAGTCGCGCTGCCGGCGCCGGCAGCGTGACCGCCAGTCGAGGATTCCCGCCTTGACGCGGTCGCACGGAAGCCCGGAGCGGACCGCGAGCGACATCGCCTCGTCGAGAAGCG
>VGCB01000131.1 GCA_016870235.1 Actinomycetota bacterium
CGCCGCCGAGCGGCAGATCGCGCGGTTCGAGGAGGGAGAGAGCCTCGCGGAGATCTATGCGGATCAACTCGTGCGTCCCTCGGGCGTGACGTCGGGCGTCGATCGCGACGCCTGACGGGGATCGACGAGGCTCTCCCGCCCAGGAGACTTCGCCTCACTGGACATTCGCCTACTGGGGGACGGAGGAAGGGGTTGCGGCATGCGGCGGTAGCTGCGGCCGCGTCGTCGTGTCGATCCCGTCGTTCGACGGCGGCGGTGCGCTCCTTCGCCTCGGCCCGTTCGGCGAGCTCGACCCACGCGAAGACGGCGACGAGGAAGGGGCGCGGTGACCTCGCGACCCGGGCCCGCCGGATCGCGACCGTGATCGGCTGCTGAGGCACAAGCTGCGGGCAGTCCGACCGGTTTGTGATAGATAATCCCCGCGCCGAGCGGGTTTCGAGTCGGCGCTTTCTCGTGACGGGCTGCCTTCCGGAGGATTGATGGACTTCTTCGTAGACCACGCCGTGCTGTTCGCGCTGCTGTGCGCGGGCCTCGCGGTGGCTTTCGGGCTCTACCTGACCTGGTGGCTGCTGAGCCGCCCGGCCGGGAACGAGCGGATGCGCGAGATCGCGGGGGCCGTCCAGGAGGGCGCCGCCGCCTACCTGCGCAAGCAGTACACGACGATCGCGGTGGTGTCGATCGTGCCGTTCCTGCTCCTCGGCTTCTACAACAAGCTCGGGTGGGGAACGGCGATCGGCTTCCTCGTCGGCGCCGTGCTCTCGGCGGCGGCCGGCTTCATCGGCATGAACGTCGCCGTGCGGTCGAACGTGCGCACCGCCGAGGCCGCCCGCGAGGGTCTCAAGCAGGCGTTCAACGTCTCCTTCCGGGCCGGCTCGGTCACGGGCCTCCTCGTCGTCGGCCTCGGCCTGCTCGGCGTCGCCGGCTACTACTGGGTGCTCACCGGCTGGCTCGAGAACAGCCCTGAGTCAGCGGTCGACGACCTGATCGGGCTCGCCTTCGGCGGCTCGCTGATCTCGGTGTTCGCCCGGCTCGGCGGCGGCATCTTCACGAAGGCGGCCGACGTCGGCGCCGACCTCGTCGGCAAGATCGAGGCAGGCATCCCCGAGGACGACCCGCGGAACCCCGCCGTGATCGCCGACAACGTGGGCGACAACGTCGGCGACTGCGCCGGGATGGCGGCCGATCTCTTCGAGACCTACGCCGTGACCGCGGTCGCCGTGATGCTCCTCGGCACGCACTTCGCGCCGAGCACGGAGCTGTGGCTCTACCCGCTCGGCCTCGGCGGCATCTCGATCATCGCGTCGGTGATCGGCACGTTCTTCGCCCGCGTCGGCGGTGGCGCCAACGCGATCATCAACGCCCTCTACAAGAGCGTGATCGCCGCGAGCGTCCTCTCCGCCGTCGGGTTCATCCCGATCACGCTGGCCTTCGACGACGGCGAGTTCTCGTTCTGGCAGCTCTACGGGCCTGCGCTGATCGGCCTCGTGATCACGTTCCTGCTCGTCGCGATCACCGAGTACTACACCGGCAGTCGCTGGCACCCGGTCAAGAAGACCGCGGAGGCCTCGCAGACGGGCCACGCCACGAACATCATCGCCGGTCTCGCGTACGGCATGCAGGCGACGGCGCTGCCGGTCGTCGTCATCGCCGTCGGCATCCTCGCCGCCTTCTACGCGGCGGGCGAGAACCTGTACGGCATCGGCATCGCCGTGATGGCCCAGCTCTCGATGACCGGCCTGATCGTCGCGCTCGACGCCTACGGGCCCGTCACCGACAACGCGGGCGGCATCGCCGAGATGGCCGACATGCCCGAGTCCGTCCGCGGCGTCACCGACCCGCTCGACGCGGTCGGCAACACGACGAAGGCGGTCACGAAGGGCTACGCGATCGGCTCCGCCGGCCTCGCTGCGCTCATCCTCTTCAACGAGTACACGACGAAGCTCGGCGAGGAGGACTCGACCTTCGCGGTCGCCGGCCTCTTCGACCTCTCGAACCCCTGGGTGATCGCGGGGCTCTTCATCGGCGGCTTGATGCCGTTCCTCTTCGCCGCGCTCGCGATGACGGCCGTGGGCCGCGTCGGCGGCGAGGTCGTGATGGAGGTGCGCCGCCAGTTCAAGGAGAACCCGGGGATCATGGAGGGCACGACCCGGCCCGACTACTCGCGGGCGGTGTCGCTCGTGACCGGGTCCGCGATCCGCGGGATGATGCTCCCGGCCGCGATCCCGGTCGTGATCCCCATCGTCGTCGGAGTGATCAACGAGCGGGCGCTCGGCGGCCTCCTGATCGGCACGATCGTCACCGGGCTCTTCCTCGCGATCGCGATGACCTCGGGCGGCGGCGCCTGGGACAACGCGAAGAAGCTGATCGAGGACGGGCAGTTCGGCGGCAAGGGCTCCGACGCCCACGCCGCAGCCGTCACCGGTGACACGGTCGGTGACCCGTACAAGGACACGGCGGGCCCCGCGATCAACCCGATGATCAAGATCGCGAACCTGGTCGCGATCCTGATCATCCCGATCGTCGCCGCGATCCACGGCTAGGCCGGGGCTCGACAGCTTCGAGACACGTGTGCGGGCCGCCTCCGGGCGGCCCGCACGATCTCCCTCGATAGGCTCACCCGCATGCTCTGGTACCGCCGCGCCGTCGTCGTCTTCTCGCTCCTCTTCGTCGCCATCGGCGTCGCGCTGCTGGCGGTGACCGCCGCGAACGACGGCGGCACGACCGGGTACGTGCTCGGAGCCCTCTTCGTGGTGCTCGGCGTGGCGAGGATCACGATCGAGCGCAAGCGCGGAATCCCGCGCGGCTGACGCGACCGCTCGCCCTGCTCCTACACTGTCGGGTCGTGCCCAGTCGGAGGCGGCGCGAGGTCGAGCTCGAGCGGGTTCTCGGCACCCCGGCGCTCTTCGCGACTGCCTACGGCAACGTCGGCTCCTCGATCTACTACGCGCTCGGCCTGACGGCGATCTTCGCGCTCGGGCTCACGCCCCTGGTGTTCCTCCTCGCGGGCGTCGTCTTTGCGGCGACGGCGGCAACGTACGCCGAAGGAACCGTCCGCTACCCGGAGGCGGGCGGCTCCGCGAGCTTCGCTCGTCATGCCTTCAACGAGCTCGTGAGCTTCTCGGCGGCCTGGTCGCAGATGCTCGTCTACGTCGTCACCGTCGCCACGTCCGCGTTCTTCGTGCCGCACTACCTCGCCATCTTCTGGGAGCCGCTCCGGACGAACCCGTGGGACGTCATCGGCGGCGCGATCGTCGTCGCCGTTCTCGTCCTCCTCAACTGCGTCGGCGTCCAGGAGGCGGCGAAGCTCTCGATCACGCTCGCCGTCGTCGACTTTGCGACCCAGGTGCTGCTCGTCGTCGTCGGATTCGTCCTCGTCCTCAGCCCCGAGACGCTGTCGGGGAACATCCACTGGGGCGACGCGCCAACCTGGGGCAACCTCGCGCTCGCGATCCCGGTCGCGATGCTCGCATATACCGGCGTGGAGACGGTCTCCAATCTTGCCGAGGAGGCTCGCGACCCGACGCGAAGCGTCCCGAGCGCGTACCGGCTCGTCGCCGGCGCCGTCTTTGCCATCTACTTCACGCTGCCCCTGGTCGCGCTCTCCGCGCTGCCGGTGCGGCTCGTCGACGGCGAGTACACCACCCTGCTCGCGCTTCCTCCCGAGGAGGGGGGCTACGCCAACGACCCGATCCTCGGGCTCGTCCAGAACCTGGGCCTGCAGGGAAGCCTGCTGACGGCGCTCGAGATTTACGTCGGCGTCCTCGCGGCCACCATCCTGCTGATCGCCACCAACGCGGGGGTGATCGGCGCCTCGCGGATCACCTACTCGATGGCGACCTACCGGCAGCTGCCCGAGGTCTTCCGGCGCCTGCATCCTCGGTTCAAGACGCCCGTCCTCTCGATCGTGGTCTTCGCCGGCGTCGCTCCCGTGCTCGTTCTGCTGCCCGGAGACGTCAACTTCGTCGGCACGCTCTACTCGTTTGGGGCGACGCTCTCGTTCACGGTCGCGCACGCGTCGATCGTGCAGATCCGGCGGCGGAGCGGCGACGAGGAGCGCCTCTTCCGCGCCCGGCCGAACCTCCGGATCGGCACGACCACATGGCCGCTGTTCGCGGTCATCGGCGGGGTCGCGACGGGCATCTCGTTCCTCGTCATCCTCGTCCAGAACGCGACGACGCGGTGGGTGGGGCTCGGATGGCTCGCACTCGGCCTTGCCGGCTACGTCGTGTACCGGCGGCGGTGGGTCGGCTCCTCGCCCCTCGTCACCGTGAAGGCTCCGCCCGCGTTCGGTGCCGCCCTCGCGCTCGAGTACCGGCGGATCCTCGTTCCCACGATCGCCGGGCAGGCGTCGGACGACGCTCTCGACGTCGCCTGCTCCCTCGCCGCCGAGCGTGGTGCGAGCGTGGTCGCGCTCGCGGTCGTCGAGGTGCCGCTCGACTTACCGCTCGCCGCGCCGCTTCCCGACGCTGAGCAGGCGGCGAACCGCGAGCTCGACGAGGCGGTCGAGATCGGGGACTCGTACGGCGTCCGCGTGCGGCCGAGGCTCGTACGAGGGCGGAGCGCCGGTCGAGCGATCGTCGCCGCGGCCGAGCGCCAGATGGCGGAGGTGGTGGTCATGGGCTTGCCACGGCGGCGGCCGACCTCGCGGCAGGCGGCGCTCCTCGGGCGCACGGTCGACTACGTGCTCCGGCACGCTCCCTGCCGCGTCATGCTCGCGACGACGCCGGAGCCGGCACGACATGTCGCTCCGGCGAGACCGGGAGAGACCTGATGGCGCGGAAGGTCCGGGGGTTCGAGCGCCACCTCGACGCCCGCTCGCTGCTCGCGATCGGCTACGGAGAGCTCGGCGCCTCGATCTACCTCGCGCTCGGGATCGTCGCCTCGTACGCGCTCGGCCTGACGCCGGCCGTCCTCCTCGTCACCGGGCTCCTCTTCGTCGCCGTCGCGATCTCCTACGCCGAGGGCACGGCCGCGGTCGGGGACGGAGGCGGCGCGGAGACCGTGGCGCGCCGCGCGTTCGGCGATCTCGCAGGGTTCGTGGTCGGCTGGGCGCTGTTCCTCGGCTACGTCCTCGTGATGGCGCTCGCGGCGCTCTTCGTCCCACACTACGTCGGCGTCGCGATCTCCGCGCCGAGCCTGCGCGAGGGGCCCTGGGACATCGTCGGGGCGGTCGCAGTGCTCGCCGCGATCACCGGCATCAGGCTCGTTCGGAGGACGCGGGTCAAGCGAACAGCCGTGGTGATCGCACTCCTCGACCTCGCCGTCCAGTCGCTCCTCGTCGTTCTCGGGCTCGCGGTGCTCTTCTCCGGCTCGGAGCTCGTGGACGGGCTCACGCTCGCGGAGGGGCAGGGGTGGAGCGACGTGGCGGCCGCGGTCCCTCTGGCTCTCCTCGCGTACACCGGCATCGACACGATCGCCAACCTGGCGCCCGAGGCCCGCGAGCCCCGGCGCGACGTCCCCCGGACGCTCGTGACCGCCTCGGTCGTGGTCGTCGCAACGACGGTCCTCGTCGCGATCGTCGGGGTCACCGCGCTGCCCGTGGAGCGCGAGCGGACGGCCCTTGGCACGGACTGGCTCGAGGCTCCGGTCGCCGGCATCGTCACCGCCTTCGACGGAGAGCTGCCCGAGCCGTTCGTTCACGGGCTGCGGGCGGTCGTCGGCCTCACGGGCGCCCTCATCCTCCTTGCGGCCGCGACGACGTCCGTCTCCGGCGTGACGAGGCTCGCGTTCTCGATGGCGAGGCACCGGCTGCTGCCCCGCGAGCTCGGCCGGTTCGAGCGCCGCACGCTCGTCTCGAACGAGGCGATCGTCCTCGTGGGGGCCGCCGCGGTCGTCGCCGTGCTCGCTGCAGGGATCATCGGCCACGACGACCCGCTGTTCCTCGCCGGCGCCTACGCGTTCGGCGTCCTGCTCGCCTTCTCGGTTCTCCAGGCGGCAGTCCTACGCCTGCGGATCAAGGAACCGCACCTCGAACGACCGTTCCTGGCCCGACCAGGGGTACGCATCGGACGGTCTACGCTGCCGCTCGCTGCCCTCCTCGGCGCGCCGCTGTCGTTCGCGATCTGGATCCTGGCGCTCGTCACCCACGAGGGCGCGCGGACGTTCGCGCCCGCCTGGCTCGCTCTCGGGCTCGTCGTCTATGCCGGCGTGCGCAGAGGTCGCCGCGCCCGACCGCCCGGGCATGATCTGCCGCCGACGGCGGTGATCCGCAAGGTGCTGGTGCCCACGAAGCTCGGCGACGTCGGCGAGGAGATGGTGGCGACCGCGGTCGCGATCGCGAAGGAGCGGGGAGCGGAGCTCGAGGCGCTCTACGTCGTCGCGGTTCCGCGCGCGCAGCCGATCGACGCGCCGCTTCCACAGCGGGTGGAGCAGGCGGCCGTCGCCTCGCTGGAGGAGGCAAGGGCGATCGGAGAGGAACACGATGTCGTCGTCGGCACGGCGCTCGTCCGCGCGCGCTCGATCGGGCACGCCATCGTCGAGGAGGCAGTGAGGCTGGAGGCTGACCTGATCGTCCTCGGCTCCTCGCCGCGCTGGCGTCGCCAGTCGCAGTTCTTCTCGCCGACGGTGAAGCACGTCCTCCGCGATGCTCCTTGCCAGGTCGTGGTCGTCGCCTTTCCGGGGGGCGTCTTCGAGGAGGGAGAGACCGAGCCGCAGGCCCCGGGATAGGCTCGTGACTATGAAGGCGATCGTCATCGGCTGCGGCCGCGTCGGCGCGTCCGTCGCGCTTGGGCTCTCCAGCGACGGCTGGGAGGTCGCCGTCGTCGACGTGGACGAGGAGGCCCTCCTGCGGCTCGGCGGCTGGCGCGGTCGCTTCGTCGTCGGCCATGGCCTGGACACGTCGGTGCTCGAGAGCGCGGGCATCGGTGACGCGGACGCCGTCGTCGTCGCCACCAACGGCGACAATACGAACATCGTCGTCGGTCAGGTCGCGCAGAAGCGGTATGGGGTCGCGCGCGTCGTCGTGCGGGTGCTAGACCCACGTCGCGCGGACTTCTACGCCGCGCGAGGACTGCAGACGATCTGCCCGACGAAGACGGCGATCGCGTCGATCCACGACGCCGTCAGCGTCGGCGTGCCGGCTCCGGGTGCCGGCTGATGTACGCGGTCGTCACGGGCGGAGGCAAGATCGGCTCGAACGTGACGCGGTCGCTGCTCGCGATGGGGCACGAGGTCACCCTGATCGAGAAGGACGAGGTGCGCTTCTCGCGGCTCGAGGTCGAGTTCGGGCCGTCCGTCCTCCGCGGCGACGCCTCCGAGATCCA
>VGCB01000132.1 GCA_016870235.1 Actinomycetota bacterium
CGCCTGGAGTTCCCGGCCCCCGTCGTCGCCGTCCGCGCGACGAGCGACGAGCTCAGCCTGCGGCTTCGCACCGGGCTCGAGGTGCGCCTCGGCACGGCGGTCGAGGTCCCGTTGAAGCTCGCCGTCGCGACCAAGGTCATCCCCCTCGTCTCACCCACGGCCACCTACCTCGACGTCTCCGTGCCCGAACGGCCGGTCGCGGGCTCTCCCGCGGCCGCGAGCGCCGCGATCGCAGCAGCGGCGGCGACCGCCACGACCGTCACCCTCGAGGCGACGACCGTCGACGGCGCGCCGACGGGCGAGACAGGGATTGAATCTCAACCAGAGGTTGAGACTACGCCGATGGCAATCACGCTGCCAAGCGCATGATTTCGGTCGACAAGGAGATCGGTTCTGTGCTACGAACCGGTGAACAGCGGGATTCCGGACACCCCTAGCTCGACAAGAGCTTGAGATCGAGGCAGGTCGACATGAGCAGCCAGAGCGGGAACTACCTCGCAGTGATTAAGGTCGTCGGCGTCGGCGGCGGCGGCTCGAACGCGGTCAGCCGCATGGTCGAGTCGGGTGTCACCGGCGTAGAGTTCATCGCGGTCAACACCGACGCCCAGGCGCTCCTGATGACGGACGCCGACGTGAAGATCCACATCGGTTCGAAGGCCACGCGCGGCCTCGGAGCGGGCGCCGATCCTGCCGTCGGGCTCGCGGCCGCGACCGAGAGTCGCGACGAGCTGAAGGAGGCGCTCAAGGGCGCCGACATGATCTTCGTCACCGCCGGCGAGGGCGGCGGAACCGGCACGGGCGCCGCGCCGGTCGTGGCCGAGCTCGGGCGGGAGCTCGACGCGCTGACCGTCGGCGTCGTCACCAAGCCCTTCGCGTTCGAGGGGCGGCGGCGCGGCGAGCAGGCAGAGATCGGGATCCAGAACCTTCGCGATCGCGTCGACACGCTGATCGTGATCGAGAACGACCGGCTCCTCCAGGTCGTCGACAAGCGGACGCCGGTGATCGAGGCCTTCCGGATCGCGGACGACATCCTCCGTCAGGGCGTTCAGGGGATCACGGACCTGATCACCGTTCCGGGGCTCGTCAACCTCGACTTCGCCGACGTGCGCACGATCATGCGCGACGCCGGCTCGGCGCTGATGGGGATCGGCCAGGCGGGCGGCGACAGCCGCGCGGCCGAGGCGGCCACGCGCGCCGTCTCCTCGCCGCTCCTCGAGACGACGCTCGACGGCGCCACTGGCGTCCTCCTCAACATCTCCGGTCCCGCCGACATCGGCATCTTCGAGGTCAACGAGGCCGCCGAGGTCGTCACCAACCATGCCGACGCGAACGCCAACGTCATCTTCGGCGCCGTCATCGACGAGTCGCTCGGGGACGAGATCCGGGTGACCGTGATCGCGACCGGATTCGGCGGGCGCCAGCGCCGGGCACGATCCCAGACGACCTCCGCGTCCACGTCTCCGACACCGTCCGCGGCCCCACCGCCGAACCTCGCTGCGCGCCTGCAGCGACCCGAGACCTCGGACGTCGAGATCGAGATCCCGAGCTTCCTGCGCGAGGACTGATTCCTATTGCCGTGAGCTTGCGCGTCTGCTGGGCGAGGGACGCGAGGTAGCAGACGCGCAAGCTCACGGATCCTGAAGCCGGGAACCTGCGGTTCCCTGGGACCTCCTCCCTTGTGCTTGTGTCTGGCACCGTGCTCAGGCCTCTTCCGCGTCTGGCTTCAGCCAGACGCGTCTGCAGGGACACGGCAGTCTCCTCGGGATCGGGCTTCGATGCTCTGAGGCCTTGGTGATCGACGGCGTCGTCGGGTGGCGTCTGGCTGAAGCCGGACGCGGAGGGGTTGGTGCTTGCGGGACGGGTGCCCGTGGGGGACTCGTTCCCTCGGCGTCGGGATCCGTTGCTCCGGCGGATCCGGTACCTGGTGGAGCAACCACCACCGGCGCGGCACGCTAGATTGCCACGGCCGTGCTGTTGCGAACGCCGCTCTACGAGCGCCACGTCTCTCTCGGCGCGCGCATGGTGCCGTTCGCCGGCTGGGAGATGCCCGTCCAGTACGCCGGCGTCATCCCCGAGCACGTCGCGGTGCGGACGGGATGCGGTGTGTTCGACGTCTCGCACATGGGCCAGCTCCACGTGGAGGGACCGTCGGCGGTCGCGTTCCTGCAGGCACAGCTCGCCAACGACCTCGACCGACTCGGCGACGGCGAGGCGCAGTACACCCTGCTGACGAACGAGACGGGTGGGATCGTCGACGACTTGATCGCGTACAGGCTCTCGGGCCATCACGTGCTGCTGGTCGTCAACGCCGGGAACTGGGAGGCGGTCGTCGCGTGGCTCGAGGAGCGCGAGATCCGCGGCTCCGCGGTGCGCGACGCCTCCAACGACTACGCCATGCTCGCCGTCCAGGGGCCTGGGAGCATCGAGCTCCTCGGCCT
The DNA here is from genome assembly GCA_016870235.1 of Actinomycetota bacterium. The sequence continues at coordinate 2,439 of VGCB01000132.1, forward strand.
GCCCGACGCGGCGGCGTTCTCGCATGCGATGACGGAGATCGACGGCGTCGAGACGATGGTCTGCCGGACGGGCTACACGGGCGAGAAGGGCGTCGAGCTCCTCTGCCCGACCGAGGACGCCGAGCGCCTCTGGGACGCCGTCCTCGCCCGCGGTGCGGCCCCGTGTGGGCTCGGCGCGCGCGACACCCTCCGACTCGAGGTCTGCTATCCGCTCCACGGCAACGACATCACGCCGGAGACCGACGCGATCTCGGCCGGCCTCGGCTGGGTCTGCGCGCTCGAGAAGGAGTTCACAGGCGTCGACGTGCTCCGGCGCGTCAAGGAGGAGGGGCCCGCACGGCGACTCGTCGCGTTCGTGATGGACGAGAAGGCGATCCCGCGCCAGGGGATGGCGATCGACGGAGGCGGCGTCGTCACCTCCGGCACGCACTCGCCGATGCTCGACCGCGGGATCGGGCTCGCCTACGTTCCCGCCGATCGTGCCGCGCCCGAGAGCCCCGTCGTCGTCGACGTGCGCGGCAAGGCGCGCGCCGGACGTATCGTCAAGAAGCCGATCTACCGCAAGGAGGCCTGAGCAGTGGCAGCGCCCGAGAGCTACCCCGACGATCTCAAGTACCACCCGGAGCACGACTGGGCCCGCATCGAGGGAGACGAGGCCGTGCTCGGCATCACCTGGTTCGCGCAGGACGCGCTCGGCGACCTCGTGCACTTCGAGGCGCCAGCCGCCGGCTCGTCGACCGTTCGCGGCGAGGCCTACGGCGAGGTCGAGTCGGTGAAGGCCGTCTCCGACGTGATCGCGCCGCTCTCCGGGGAGATCCTCGAGGTCAACGCCGGCGCCGTCGACGCCCCAGAGGCGGTCAACGACGACCCCTACGGCGCCGGCTGGCTCGTCCGGATCCGGATGACCGCGCCCGCCGAGGTCGACGACCTGTTGGACGCCGCGGCCTACCGCGCGCTCGTCGACGACCAGCGGTAGGCACCTGACCGCATGAGCGTCGAGGGATACCTGTCGGTCACGGACGCCGACCGCGAGGCGATGCTCGCGGCGATCGGCGTCTCCTCGGTCGACGAGCTCTTCGCGCAGGTGCCGGAGGCGGTCCGGCTCTCCCGGCCGCTCGACGTGCCGCCGGCGCTCGGCGAGGTCGAGCTGATGCGGCACCTGGAGGAGCTCGCGGGGAGAAACGCCGACACCGGTCGTGAGCTGTCGTTCCTCGGGATGGGGATCTACGACCACTACGTGCCCGCGATCGCCGACGCGTTCCTCGCCCGCGGCGAGCTCCTGACCGCCTACACGCCCTACCAGCCGGAGATGAGCCAGGGCGTCCTCCAGGCGATCTTCGAGTACCAGACCGCGATCTGCGAGCTGACGGGCATGGACGTCTCCAACGCGTCGGGCTACGACGGCGCCACCGTCGCCGCCGACGCCTGCTTCGTCGCGAAGGCGCACACGGGGAGGACTGGCATCGTGCTGGCCGAGACGCTGCGGCCCCAGGTGCGCGAGGTGGTGCGGACGTACGCGCCCGGCTTCGGGATGCAGGTGATCGAGGTGCCCCATGCCGGCGGCACGATCGACCCGTCGGCCTTCCGCGCCGCCTGCCGCGACGCGGCGGTCGCGATCTTCCCGCAGCCGAACGCCTTCGGGTGCCTCGAGCCCGCGCCGGACCTCGCGGAGGCGGCTGCGGCGGAGGGCGCGCTCCCGGTCGCCCACGTCGACCTCGCCTCGCTCGGCCTGCTGGAGGCCCCGCGTGCGTACGGCTGCGCGATGGCGATCGGCGAGGGCCAGTCGGTGGGCTGCTACCAGAGCTACGGCGGCCCCCACTACGGCTTCCTCGCCGCTCGGGAGGAGTTCATCCGGCGGATGCCGGGGCGGATCGTCGGCGAGACGACCGACCTGAACGGCGAGCGCGGCTTCGTGCTCACGCTGCAGACGCGCGAGCAGCACATCCGCCGGGAGAAGGCGACGTCGAACATGACGACGAACCAGACCCTGCTCGCGCTCTCCGGCCTGATCACCCTCTGCTGGCTCGGCCCGAGCGGCCTGCGGGAGCTCGGGGAGGCGTGCCTGGCGCTCGCGGGCTACGCCAAGGAGCAGATCGCGCTCGAGCGGGCCTTCGACCGGCCGTTCTTCAACGAGATCGCGTTCCGCACGCCGATCCCGGCGGATGAGGTCGTCCGGCGCTGCCGGGCGCAGGGCGTCCATCCGGGCTACCCGCTCGGCCGCGACTACCCCGGCCTGGACGACGTGCTGCTCGTCGCCCTCACCGAGAAGCGCACCCCTGACGACGTCGACCAGCTCGCAGCCGTCCTCGCCGAGGCGACCGCCTGATGGAGCTGATCTTCGAGAAGTCGAGCCCCGGGCGCCGGGCAGGCCGGCCGCCGCGCCTCGAGCTGCCGGTGCCGCCGATTCCCGACAGCCTCCGGCGCGCCCGGCCCCCGCGACTGCCCGAGGTGCCCGAGAACGAGATCGTCCGTCACTTCACGGCGCTCGCGGATCGGACGTTCGGGATCGACACGGGCTTCTACCCGCTCGGCAGCTGCACGATGAAGCACAACCCCCGCGTCAACGAGCGTGCGGTCGCGCTGCCCGGCTTCCGCGACCTCCACCCGCTGCAGGAGGACGCCGGCGCCCAGGGCGCGCTCGAGCTGATGTGGCACCTGCAGGAGATCCTGGCCGAGGTCGCCGGCCTCCCGGCCGTGACGCTCCAGCCCGCGGCGGGCTCGCAGGGGGAGCTGACCGGGCTGATGTTGATGCGCGCCTACTTCGACGATCGCGGCGAGGGCGCGCAACGCGACACGATCGTCACCGCCGACACCGCGCACGGCACCAACCCCGCGTCGGTGACGATGGCCGGGTACAAGCTCGAGAAGGTCGCGACCACCGCTCGCGGGAACCTCGACCTCGACGACCTTCGGGCCAAGGTGAACGGGCGAACGGCGGGGCTGATGCTGACCAACCCCTCGACGCTCGGCCTGTTCGACGAGGGGATCGTCGAGGTCGCCGACATCTTCCACTCGGCCGGGGCGCTGCTCTACTACGACGGGGCGAACCTGAACGCGGTCGCCGGTCGATCCCGGCCGGGGGACATGGGCTTCGACATCGTCCACTACAACCTCCACAAGACGTTCTCACAGCCGCACGGAGGCGGCGGGCCGGGCGCCGGGCCCGTGGCGGTGCGCGCGTCGATCGCGCCGTTCCTGCCGGCGCCGGTCGTGGCCAGGGACGGCGACGGCTTCCGCCTTGACCACGAGCGCCCGCAGTCGATCGGCCGCGTGCGTGGCTTCGCGGGGCCGTTCGGCGTGTTCGTCCGAGCCTACGCGTTCATCCGCGCCTACGGGCCGGCCCTCGCGGAGATGTCGGAGGTCGCCGTCCTCAACGCCAACTACGTGATGGCGCGGCTCAGAGAGGCGTACGAGCTGCCCTACGACCGGCTCTGCATGCACGAGTTCGTGCTCTCCGCGCGGGCGCTCAAGCGCGACCACGACGTCTCCGCGCTCGACGTCGCGAAGCGGCTGATGGACTTCGGCATCCACCCGCCGACCGTCTACTTCCCGCTCGTCGTCTCGGAGGCGTTGATGATCGAACCGACCGAGACGGAGACGAAGGAGCGGCTCGACGCGTTCGTCGACGCGATGCTCGCGATCGCCCGAGATGCGGCCGAGCACCCCGAGCTCCTGCACGAGGCGCCGCACCACCGGCCGGTCAGGCGGCTCGACGAGGTGAAGGCGGCGAAGGAGCCGGTCGTGCGCCACCGCTTCGGCGAGCCCGCCGGTCGCAAGGGCGGAGACGTGGAGTAGGATCGGCGACCGTGACCGCTACCCGCGAGGAGCATCTGCGATGACGTCCGCCGTCGTGCACGAGCTGATCGGCCTCTCCAACGACCTGATCCGCGCCGTGTCCGAACGCGACGTCTCGCGCCTCGACGAGATCCTCGCGCCCGAGTTCACGCTGCAGGGGGCGGCCGGCTACCTCGACCGCGTCCAGCTGCTCGAGGCCGCCGGCGGGCCGTACGAGATCGACGAGTGGCAGTACGAGGAGATCGAGCCCGAGGTGTACGGGAACACCGCCGTGATCGTCTCCCGCTACCGGCAGGAGGGGCGCTTCCTCGGCAAGGACCTGAGCCACCCGATGCACGTGACCGACATCTGGGTGCGCAAGGACGCGCACTGGCGCACTTTTCGGCGCCCCTTGACAATCATCCGCCGGCATGCGTCGCGTGCGGATTGATTGCATGCTTGGCCGTGTTCTCGCGCGTCTGGTTGGTGTGGGACCGATGTACCAGACGCGCTGTGTTTGTTTGCCGGGTGTGCGCGCGTCTGCTGGGTGTGGGACGTGAGGTAGCAGACGCGCGCACTCCCGGATCCTGAAGCCAGGGGAACGGGGTTCCCCTAGGGAACCCCTCCTGCGTTTGTGTCCTGCATCTGCCTTTTCCGCGTCTGGGTTCAGCCAGACGCGTCCTTGATCGAAGGCCTGGCCGTGTTCTCGCGCGTCCGGTTGGCTAGGGACCGACGTACCAGACGCGCGAGAACACGGCCCCGCTCGGGTAGGGCTGGGGTTCGAGTCGATCGATTCGTTTCCTGAAGCCAGGGGAACGGGGTTCCCCTAGGGAACCCCTCCTGCACTCGAGTCCTGCACCTTGCCCTTCCGCGTCTGGCTTCAGCCTTCCGCGTCTGGCTGAAGCCAGACGCGGAAGGTGCGGGGGCACTGGAGTGCCCCCGTTTTGGTGGACATCTGAGCGCTTGGTCGGCAGTGTCCGGCTGGGCGGGAAGGATGGGCCGCTCTGCCAAGGGGTTGGAACCATCGGAGGCCGTA
>VGCB01000133.1 GCA_016870235.1 Actinomycetota bacterium
CGTCGAGCACGGCGGACTGGCCGCCGTCGATCGACCGGAGCCGGGCGCCGGCCGCGTCGCGGGCGTCGTCGAAGTCGCGAGAGCCGTAGAGGGTCATGATGCCGTGGTGCCTCCTGAACGCATGACAGTCGTCTTCATCCCCCTCACTATCGACGGGCTCCGGAAGGCGTGCGACCCCTCGAACGAGTGGCGGCCATGCCCCTCCCGGGCGGCTCGATCGAGTGAACTGCAGACGGATCGCCCGATTCAGGGAGCGGAGGTCGACGGTGACGTGGCGATATCTCGGGCAACCCCCGAGAGCAGGTGCGGCAGCTCTCGATCGACTGAACGACGGAGGGAAATGCCGTGGAGCTTCTGCTCGACAAGACCGAGGGCGCGCTCGACCACGACGAGACGTGGCATGCGCCGTCCGAGATCCGGCAGGTCGTCGCCCGGATGGTCGACGGAGACCGCGTGCAGCTCGGAACCGCTCCGACGCGGGAGAGCGCCGTCGCGCTCGCGCGCCGGGTGATCGCCGAGCTCGAGAACCCGTCCGGCGACTGGCCCGTGGTCGGCGACCGGATGCTGCGACCCGACGCGATCGTCTCGATCGACGTCATGCGTCCGAGCTCCTTCCCCGGGGCGGCAGCCGGATGATCTCCGGCTGCGCGCGCGGGGGAAGGAGCTAGGTCGGGGGGAGAGCGAGACAGAGACCTCGGGCTCGACGCGAGGCCTCGCGGCGGAGCTGACGGAGAAGCGACTCCGTCGTCGGTGCTGCGTCGGCGTCATCGGCGATCTGGCCGAGCGCGCCGGCGATCTCGCCGTCCGTCGCCGGCTCGATGGCGAGGCGGTCGAGATCGAGCGAGCGTCTTCCCCGTTCCCGCCGGCCCGCTCACCGAGTCCGTGACGCCACCATCGGCGCGCGCAGGCACAGCTGGAACGACATCACGTCCTCCGGGCCGCCCGGCCGGCGCGATCCGTCCTCGAACCGCCTCACGGACGCATCGTCGCACGTACCCTTTTCCGGTGGTCGACGGGCTGTTGCTGCGACGGTTTCGGGACGGCTCCGAGGCGCCCTTCGACGCGCGCCGCGTCCGTGAGGCCTTCGCGCGCCTGGCGGTCGAGATCGACGGCGACGGGCTGGCGGAGCTCTACGCAGGCGACGGCGGCGAGGGGACGATCGGGCTCGCCGGCCTCCGCGACCCGGGCGGGCTGACGACGGCGGTCGTCGACGTGGCCCGCTTCACGCACGGGCTCGCGGGGCTCGTGCACGCGATCGCGACCGCCGCGGACCTCACCGTCTCGCTCGCCGGCGGTCACCGTGTCTATCTCACGGACGGTGGACAGGTCCTCCACCTGCCGCCGCCGCTCGCTCCCGCCGCGCACACGTGCGTCGACGGGCCGGAGCTCCACTGGTGGCTGACGCGGGAGGCGACGACCCCCGACGGGCGGCCCACGCCGCAGCCGACGCGGCAACAGGCGGTCAGCCGCAGCGACGCGCTGCGATCGCTGTTCGGGCTCAGGCGCGGCGACTGAGAGCCGGCGCGGCTCGAGAAGCTACGACAAGATGAGCGCGGGCCGTGGTCGTTTCGTTCGAGCTTCTTACGCGATCGTCCAGGTGTCGCCGCCGGTGAGCAGCGCCGCGAGGTCGCCCTCGCCCCGCTTCTCCTGGGCGGCGGCGATCTGCGCGTGCACGGACTCCTCGTACGCCGGCCGGTCGACCGAGCGGAAGACGCCGAGAGGCACGGCGCCGAGGCTCTCCACCGTCAGCCGCCCGAGGGCAAACGCGAGACCGGGGTCGGAGCGGGCGGGATCGTGGACGAGCAGCCCGCCGACCGACGCGTCGACGACCTCCAGCGTTCCGTCCGGCAGCATCCGGACTCCGCGATCGCCCCACCGGATCTCCTGCCCCTCCTGCAGGAGGAGGCGATTCTCCTTGTTGTCGCGGACCACGTCCCACGCCCCGTCGTTGTAGATGTTGCAGTTCTGCAGGATCTCGACGAACGCGGCGCCCTTGTGTGCCGCTGCGGCGCGGAGGACGTCGGACAGCCCATGCTTGTCCGTGTCGATCGCGCGCGCGACGAACGTCGCCTCGGCGGCGATCGCGATCGAGACCGGGTTGAACGGATGGTCGACCGATCCCATCGGCGTCGACTTCGTCACCTTGCCCCGCTCGGACGTCGGCGAGTACTGGCCCTTCGTCAGCCCGTAGATCCGGTTGTTGAAGAGCAGGATCTTGAGGTTGACGTTGCGGCGAAGCGCATGGATCAGGTGGTTGCCGCCGATCGAGAGCGCGTCGCCGTCGCCGGAGACGACCCAGACGGAGAGGTCGGGCCGTGCGGTCGCGAGCCCCGTCGCGATCGCCGGTGCGCGGCCGTGGATCGAGTGGAGCCCGTACGTCTGCATGTAGTACGGGAACCGCGCGGCGCAGCCGATGCCGGAGACGAACACGATGTTCTCCCGTGGGATGCCGAGCTCCGGCATGAAGCTCTGGACGGCGGCGAGGATCGCATAGTCGCCGCAGCCGGGGCACCAGCGCACCTCCTGGTCGGAGGTGAAGTCCTTCTTCGTCAGCTGGACGAGCCCGCCGTTGCCGCCGTTGCCACCGCTCATGTCCTCACCATCGCCGTGATCGCGTCCGCGAGCTCGGCCGACTGGAACGGACGGCCGCGGACCTTGGTGTACGAGGCGACGTCGACGAGGAACTCCGCGCGGAGCAGGCTCGCGAGCTGCCCGAGGTTCATCTCGGGCAGGAGCACGCGCTCGTACCGCCGCAGGACGTCGCCGGTGTTCCGCGGCAGCGGGTTCAGATGGACGAAGTGCGCCTGGGCGACCTGGAGGCCCGACTCGCGCACGCGCTTGACCGCGGCGCCGATCGGCCCGTACGTCGAGCCCCAGCTGATCACGAGCACCTTCGCGTCGCCGTCGGGGTCGTCGACCTCGAGCTCGGGGAGGTCGGAGGCGATTCCCGCCACCTTGCGGGCCCGGATCCGCGTCATCAGGTCGTGGTTCTCGGGGTCGTAGGAGATGTTGCCCGTGACGTCGGCCTTCTCGAGCCCGCCGAGGCGATGCTCGAGGCCGGGCGTGCCGGGCACCGCCCACGGCCGCGCGAGCGATTGGTCGTCGCGGAGGTAGGGCAGGAAGCGGTCGCCGTCGTTCGGCCCGGTGGCGAAGGTCGTGGAGATGTCGGGCAGGTCGGCAACGTCCGGGATCAGCCACGGCTCCGACCCGTTCGCGAGCGCCGCGTCGGAGAGGAGGTAGACGGGCGTGCGGTACGTGAGCGCGATCCGCACTGCCTCGATCGCGGCATGGAAGCAGTGCGACGGACTGTACGCGGCGACGACGGGCACCGGGCTCTCGCCGTTCCGTCCGTGCAGCACCATCAGGAGATCGGTCTGCTCCGGCTTCGTCGGCATCCCGGTGGCGGGGCCGGCGCGCTGGACGTCGACGACGACGAGCGGTAGCTCCATCGAGATCGCGAGGCCGATCGTCTCGGCCTTGAGCACGATCCCCGGTCCGGCCGAGATGGTGACGCCGAGGGCGCCCCCGAACGCGGCGCCGAGCGCGGAGCCGGCGGCGGCGATCTCGTCCTCGGCCTGGAAGGTGACGACGCCGAAGTCCTTGCGCGCGGCGAGGTCCTCGAGGATCGACGAGGCCGGCGTGATCGGGTAGGCGCCGAGGAAGAGCGGCAGCTTCGACAGCTTCGCCGCCGCGATGAGCCCGTACCCGAGCGCCGCATTGCCCGTGATCTGCCGGTACCGGCCCGCCGGGAGCTTCGCCGGCGCGATCTCGTACGAGACGGCGAAGTCCTCCGACGTCTCGCCGTAGTTCCAGCCCGCCTTGAGCGCGCGCCTGTTGGCGTCGGCGATCTCGGCGCGCTTCGCGAACTTCGTGCCGATGAAGTCGAGGGTCGGCTCGATGGGCCGGTTGTAGAGCCACGACATCAGCCCGAGCGCGAAGAAGTTCTTCGAGCGCTCGGCCTCCCGCGGCGTGATCCCCTCGACCTCCTTCAGCGCCTCGACCGTCATCGACGTGAGCCCGACCTGATGCACGTGGTAGTCGGTGAGACTGCCGTCGTCGAGCGGGCTCGCCTCGTAGCCGGCCTTCTGCAGGTTCCGGTTCGTGAAGGCGTCGCGGTCGACGATGATCGTTGCGCCCTTGGGGATGTCCTTGATGTTGGCCTTGAGCGCCGCCGGGTTCATCGCCACGAGGACGTCGGGACGGTCGCCCGGCGTCAGGATGTCGTGGTCGGCGAAGTGCACCTGGAAGCCGGAGACCCCGGGGATCGAGCCGGCGGGCGCGCGGATCTCGGCCGGAAAGTCCGGGAAGGTGGCGAGGTCGTTGCCGAGGATCGCGGTCTCGCTCGTGAAGCGGTCGCCGGTCAGCTGCATGCCGTCGCCGGAGTCTCCGGCGAAGCGGATGATCACGCGCTCGAGCTTCTCGACCTGCTTTGGCACTCGAAGCTCAGCCTAGCGAGTTCGGCCGACGCGCGCGACGGTGAAATCACGGGTCGGAGGGGCCGGCCGGCCTGCGGACGATGCTGATTCCCCACGCGGCTCCGGAGGCGAAGAGCGCATCCGGATCGACCTCGCCGAGCCACCCGATGAAGTGCTTCTCCGGTCGGTCGGGGGTGGAGCCGTACACGGCGGTGCGGGCGGCGGCCGCGGTCTCCCGATTGCTGCCGACCGCGAGCTCCTCCCGTCGGCGCTCGGCCTCCTCGGCCGCCGGCCCCTCCGCGTAGCCCTTGCCCATGCGGTCGATGGTACGCGCTGTCAGACGGCGTCCTCGGGCGGCGGCCCGGCCCTGCCGATCGCTGCGCCCGCAAGCCCGAAGACGACCACCGAGAGCCAGTGCACGCCGATCACGTCGGTCTGCACGCCGAGGGCGCCGACGGCGGCGACCGACGCGGCAAGCCACGCCGAGCGCCGGCAGACCGCCACGAGGAGCGCGACGAGCCAGGCGATCAGGGCGAGCGCGCCTGCGATGCCCGTGTCGACTCCGATCTCGGTGTAGGTCGACTCGCCGGCCTTGATCGGAGCGCCCGTCCGCGAGGCCGTGACGCCGGCGTTGCCGAGGCCGAAGCCCAGCGGGCTCTCGACCACCGTGCGGATCCCGTCCCGCAGGTTCTCGAGGTGGCTTCGCGTCGACGCGTCGCCTCCCGAGAGCGCGTCGCCGCTCGCCTCGCCCTCCCGGGCGGCGTTCTCCCGCAGGCAGGAGAGCTCCGTCGCCGTGTAGCTCGTCGAGGGGCCGATCGTCGGGAACGCCTTCACGAAGCCGATCGAGAGCAGGAGCCAGAGCGCCGCCACCGCCACGAGCCGCGGCCGCCGCTGCAGCAACGCCAGCAGGACGAGCCCGCCCGCGAGGACGGCGAACGCGGCGCGCGTGTGCGTCCACAGGAGCCCGGCGCCGGCGACGACGCCGACCACGGCCGTGATCCGGTCGAGCTTGCGGCGGGCGGCGAGAAGAAGGAGCACGACGACGAGGGCGTAGGCGGTCGCAAGCGGCCCGAGGAACGTGGACGTGAGGCGCCGGAGCGGGCTCTCCTCGTCGTTCGTGTTGAGGATCCAGTTCTCCGGGAGCCCGCCGAAGCACTGGTACTCGATCCCGAGCTGGTTGGAGAACCAGCCGGGGACGCCCGAGCCGCGCCAGGTGTCGAGCGGCACGAGGTACACGTCGACGAGGCCCCAGACAGCGAGCATGCCGGCGACGGCGAGGAGCGCAAGGCAGAGTCGGCGCCAGGCGCCGGCCGCGAGCGGAGCGAGGCGACCGAGGGCGTAGACGCCGACGGGGAGAAGGTGGTGCCGCAGCGCGAGGAGCTCACCGCGGGCCGTCGCGGCCCCGTCGAGCCAGCTCTGCGGGAGCAGGAGGTAGAGGACGACGATGCCTGCGTAGAGGAGCGCGAGCCGGTCGGCCCAGACGAGCGACGGCCGCCCGCGGAGGGCGAGGAGCGCGGCGACGACGCCGACGACGAGGAGCGCGTCCTTCCAGGCCGCGACGACGTCGAGCGCCGCCCCGCGGACGCCGGCCTCCCAGAGAAGCGACATCACGAGGTTGTGGAACGCGAGCCCGACGACGAGGACGACCAGGACGACGAGCGGGAGCCTCGCCCCACCTCTCCCGCCCGCCGTCGGCCGGAGGGTCACCCGCCCTCTGCTCACGCGATCGCCACGAGCGTGAGCCCGAGGTTGCGGATCTCGACCGGCCCGGGGAACAGCCCGCGGAAGGCCGCGGGCCCGAGCAGCCGGTTCTCCTTCGCCCACGGCACCCGCGCCAGGTCGTAGGCCCGATGAGCGAGCGGGTCCGGCAGCCAGTGGACGAGCGGCAGCCGCGTGTGCACCTCGAGCGGGAACCACCGGTTCGGCGTCGTCAGGAACACGCGACGACCCACGCGCAGGGCCTCGCGGACGAAGAGCTCCTGCCGGGCGCGATCGCCGACGTGCTCGATCACCGCGTTCGAGAAGACGAGGTCGAACGCCCCGTCCGGGAAGGGAAGCGCGCAGGCGTCGCCCTGGACGTAGGGGATGGTCGGGTAGCGCGCGGCGAAGCCCGCCCCGTCATGGAGACCGAGCGCCGTGATCCGCTCCGGCCACGGGTAGAGCTCCTCGAGGAAGTTGTGGGTGGAGCAGCCCGTCTGCCCGCCGTGGTCGCCGAAGCCGACCTCGTCAGCGCCGACGTCGAGCACGGTCGTCTCCGAGGTCGGCCGGAGCTCGTCGAGCAGCAGGCGGAGCTTGCGGCGGCGTGACCGCACCGAGACGGCATCGACGAGGCGCATGCGGCGACGGTAGCGCGACCGGCGGCAGGGATAGGCTCTGCCGATGCTCGAGGACGTGGTCGCGCCGCGCGGGCCGTACCGGCTGGCGCTGATGACCCGAGGGGGCGGCTGGTCGTGGCCGTTGCCGGGTGGCCGCAAGGCCCTCGCCTGGCAGCTTCGCGACGGCCGGGTCGCGATCCGCGCGAGCGATGAGGAAGGGCTCGAGACGGCGCGGTTCCAGCTCGCGCTCTCCGACGACACGGGCCCCTTCCACGAGCGGTACAGCCGCGATCCGCTGGTCGGCCCGAGCGCCCGGGCGTTCCTCGAATACCGCCCGCTGCGCGTCCCCACCGTCGCGCACGCGCTGCTCCGCGCCTTCTGCGGGCAGCTGATCGAGTCGCGGCGGGCGGCCGCGATCGAGCGCGCGATCCTGCGGCACCTCGGCCTGGAGGTGGCGACCCGCGAGGCGCTCGCCGCCGCCGCTCCCGCCGAGCTGC